>CAZUJD010000433.1:0-2264 GCA_964620025.1 uncultured Ramlibacter sp.
CCCCCGAAGCGCCTTCGGCGCCTCCCCCTCAAGGGGGCGCCACCAGCGGCCCGGCGAAGCCGGTTCCGCGGTGGCCCGCGCGAAGACCCGATTGGGCTCATAACTATGGCAATTTCCCTGACAGAGGCCGCCGCACGTCATGTCACCCGTTACCTGACCAAGCGCGGCAAGGGTGTGGGCGTGCGCCTGGGCGTCAAGACGACCGGCTGCTCGGGCCTGGCTTACAAGCTGGAGTACGTGGACGACATCCTGCCCGAAGACGTGGTGTTTGAAGACCATGGCGTCAAGGTGCTGATCGACCCGAAAAGCCTGGCCTATATTGACGGCACGCAGCTTGACTTCGTGCGCGAGGGCCTGAACGAAGGCTTCAAGTTCAACAACCCGAATGAGCGCGACCGCTGCGGGTGCGGCGAATCCTTCCGCGTGTGAACCTGCAGGACAACGATTTCACGCTGTTTGGTCTTACCGAGCAGTTCGCGCAGGATCGCGCCGCGATCGATGCCCGCTGGAAAGAGCTCCAGCGCCAGGCGCATCCCGACCGGCATGCGTCCCAGGGTGCGGCAGCACAGCGCCTGGCCATGCAGTGGTCGGTGCGCATCAATGAGGCTTACCAGCGGCTCAAGGACCCCCTCAAGCGCGCGGCCTACCTGTGCGAGCTGCGTGGCGCACCCATCAACGCCGAAAGCAACACGGCCATGCCCGCCGCCTTCCTGATGGAGCAAATGGCCTGGCGGGAGGCGCTGGATGACGCGGGCAGTGCGGCGCAGCTGGATGCGCTGGATAACCAGCTGGGCGCCGCGCGCAAGGCAACGTTGCAGCGCGTGGGTCAATTGCTGGACGAAGAAGGTGACGCCGTTCAGGCGGCGCAGCAGGTCAGAGCCCTCATGTTCATTGAGCGTTTTGCCCGTGACGTTGAGGCCCGTTTCGAGCAACTGGGACAATAACGGCCATGGCGCTTCTTCAGATTTCCGAACCCGGGCAATCTCCCGACCCGCACCAGCGGCGCATTGCTGTCGGCATTGACCTGGGTACGACCCATTCACTCGTGGCCGCCGTGCGCAATGGTGTGGCCGAATGCCTGCCGGATGCGCAGGGGCGGGTCATCCTGCCGTCCGTCGTGCGCTATCTGGACGACAACGGCCGTCAGATCGGACACGACGCGGCCCAGGCGCTGGCGACCGACCCCGAAAACACCATCGCCTCGGCCAAACGCTTCATGGGCCGGGGCCTGGCTGACGTGGCCGGGCGCGACAAGCTGCCGTACCGCTTTATCGACAGGCCCGGCATGGTGGCACTGCAGACCCGTGCCGGCGAAAAGTCACCGGTGGAAATCAGTGCCGAGATCCTGGCCACTCTGCGCTTTCGCGCCGAAGACACCTTCAATGATGACCTGTACGGCGCCGTGGTTACAGTGCCGGCCTACTTTGACGATGCGCAGCGGCAGGCCACCAAGGACGCAGCGCAGCTGGCAGGCATCAATGTGCTGCGCCTGATCAACGAGCCCACGGCTGCCGCCATCGCCTATGGCCTGGACAATGCCAGCGAAGGCATCTATGCGGTGTACGACCTGGGCGGCGGCACGTTCGACATTTCCATCCTGCGCATGAGCCGCGGCGTGTTCGAAGTGATTGCCACGGGCGGCGACTCGGCCCTTGGCGGCGATGACTACGATCGCGCACTGGCCGACTGGGCGCTGGACAGGCTGGGCCTGCAGGCCGCCACTGCCGAGGACAAGGCCGCTATCAAGGTGGCAGCGCGCAACGCCAAAGAGGCGCTTTCTGCTACAGAAACTGTAGCGCTTGAGGCTGTTATTTCTGGCGCCGGCGTCACGGTCAATGTCACGCGCAACGACTTTGAAGCGGCCACGGCGGCATTGACTCAGCGTACCCTGGCGGCTGTGCGCAAGGCGTTGCGGGACGCCAGGCTCGGACGCGATGACATCCAGGGCGTGGTGATGGTCGGCGGCTCCACCCGCATGCCCCAGATCCAGCGCGCTGTCGGTGAATTCTTTGGCACCGAGCCCCTGATCAACCTGAACCCTGACGAAGTCGTGGCGCTGGGTGCGGCCATCCAGGCCAACCAGCTGGCTGGCAACGACGCTTCCGGCGACCTGCTGTTGCTGGACGTCATTCCGCTGTCCCTGGGCATCGAGACCATGGGCGGGCTGGTGGAGCGCATCGTCCACCGCAACGAAACCATCCCCACAGCCAAGGCGCAGGACTTCACCACCTACAAGGACGGACAGACGGCGCTGGCGCTGCATG
>CAZUJD010000434.1:0-2233 GCA_964620025.1 uncultured Ramlibacter sp.
AAGCCGTACTTGACCAGCAGCGCATAGGTCAGCAGCCGCACCAGGCGCCCGTTGCCATTGCCAAAAGGGTGAACCCAGGCAAACCGGTGGTGGGCCAGGGCTACCTTCATCAGGTCGTACTTGGGCGCATCGGCGGCGTTGATAAAGGCCATCAGCTGCGTCATGTAGCCGGGTACCTGCGGTGCCTCGGGCGGCAGGTGGTCAGCCTGGGCAATCCTGACCGGGCCCAGCCGATAGGCGCCGGGGTTGGCGTCGCCTTCGCGCTGCAGGCCTGCCACCGTGGTGGCATGCAGGCCGCGCAGCCAATGCTCGGTCAGCGGGGCGCCGGGCTCCACGCTGTCTTCGATCTGCTGCATGGCGCGCTCGATGTTGTCGATCTCCTGCAGCTGTTCGCTGCGGTGGTGGCCGTCCAGCACCTTGGCTTCTACATAATCGGCCAGCGTGGTGTGGTTGCCCTCGATCCGGGCGGAGGCCAGGCTCTCCAGCACGTGGAAAACCTCCTTGAGCTGCATGAACACGGGCAGCGGTGTCGTGCCCTGCATCTGGAGCCGGCGCAGGTGCTCCAGGTCGGTCAGCACGTCGAGCAGGGGGGAGTCAAACCGCGGGTTCAGCAGCCGCAAAGGGTGGTCAACAAACTGAACCATGGGGCGGGTTTTCTTGAAAAGATTAAAGCAATATCTGTACTTTATGACAAAAACTTGTTGATTGACAAGCTACTTACGGCAGATTGCAGGATTTGTTATCTGTAAATCTGCCGGTGCCGTAATTGAAAAGCCTGCCTTGGCGACTGAAATCGGCGCAGGGCGGGCGCGGCGGGCAGATGTCGGGCTTGCCCTTCATGACCACGATGTCGGCAAGCGACGTTGCCTCACGCATCCTTCATACGCCACACGGCGTATTTCCGCTCCTGCGGGTAATCCCCAGAATCAAACCGTCCGCATCAGAGGCGCTTCGAAAGAGGCGGGGGTGGGGCGATTTCAGGTTTTGACTCGGGTATTCCTTTCAATTTTCAGGAGCAATCACATGCAACGTCGTTTTACGCTCAAGGCGCTGACCGCCGCTGTCGCACTGGCCGGCGCGGGCACCGCATTCGCCCAGGCAGGCGGCACCATCAAGGTCGGCGTGCTGCACAGCCTGTCCGGCACCATGGCCATTTCGGAAACCGTCCTCAAGGACACGGTGCTGATGGCCATTGACGAAATCAACGCCAAGGGCGGCGTGATGGGCAAGAAGCTGGAGCCGGTCATCGTCGACCCCGCTTCCAACTGGCCCCTGTTCGCTGAAAAGACCAAGCAGCTGCTGACGCAGGACAAGGTCGCCGTCATCTTCGGCTGTTGGACGTCGGTGTCGCGCAAGTCGGTGCTGCCGGTTGTGGAAGAGCTCAACGGCCTGCTGTTCTACCCCGTGCAGTACGAGGGTGAAGAGCTGTCCAAGAACGTGTTCTACACGGGCGCAGCCCCCAACCAGCAGGCCATCCCCGCCGTGGACTACCTGATGTCCAAGGACGGCGGCGCCGCCAAGCGCTGGGTGCTGCTGGGCACGGACTACGTGTACCCCCGCACCACCAACAAGATCCTGCGCGCCTACCTCAAGAGCAAGGGCGTGAAGGAATCCGACATCGACGAGAAGTACACCCCGTTCGGCCACTCTGATTACCAGACCATCGTGGCTGACATCAAGAAGTTCTCGGCCGGTGGCAAGACCGCCGTGGTGTCCACCATCAACGGTGACTCGAACGTGCCTTTCTACAAGGAACTGGGCAACGCCGGCCTGAAGGCCAAGGACGTGCCGGTGGTCGCATTCAGCGTGGGCGAAGAAGAGCTGCGCGGCGTGGACACCAAGCCGCTGGTGGGTCACCTGGCTGCCTGGAACTACTTCCAGTCCATCAAGAACCCGGCCAACGACGACTTCATCAAGAAGTGGTCTGCCTATGCCAAGGCCAAGGGCATCGCCGGCCACAAGGACAAGCCGCTGACCAACGACCCGATGGAAGCGACGTACATCGGCGTCTACATGTGGAAGCAGGCGGTGGAGAAGGCCAAGTCCTTCGACCCGGACAAGGTCGCGGCGGCGATGGCCGGCCAGACCTTCAAGGCGCCCTCGGGCATCACCTCGAAGATGGACGAGAAGAACCACCACCTGCACAAGGCCGTGTTCATCGGCGAAGTGAAGGCGGACGGCCAGTTCAACGTCGTCTGGAAGACCAAGGGCCCGGTCAAGGCGCAGCCCTGGA
>CAZUJD010000435.1:0-2166 GCA_964620025.1 uncultured Ramlibacter sp.
ACCGCCCGCCAATGCCGCCCAGGCTGGAGATGGTGAACGTTGCACCGCTCATCTCGGCGGGACTCAGTTTGCCATCGCGTGCCTTTTTGGCGAGTTCGCCCATTTCCTGGCTGATCTGCAGCACGCCTTTCTTGTCGGCGTCCTTGATGACCGGCACCATCAGGCCGTTGGGCGTGTCGGCGGCAAAGCCAATGTGCCAGTACTGCTTGTAGATCAGTGCATCACCGTCGATCGAGCTGTTGAACTCGGGGAATTTCTTCAGTGCGGCGACGCAAGCCTTGATCAGGAAAGCCAGCATGGTCACCTTGATGCCCGACTTTTCATTTTCCTTGTTGGTCAGGACGCGGAAGGCTTCCAGGTCGGTGATGTCGGCGTCGTCATGGTTGGTAACGGCCGGGATCATGATCGCATTGCGCAGCAGGTTGGCGCCGCTGATCTTCTTGATGCGGCCCATTTCCTTGCGCTCGATCGGGCCGAATTTGGCGAAATCCACCTTGGGCCAGGGAATCAGACCCAGCGCGGCGCCGTCACCCCCGCCGCCGGCAGCCGGCGCCTTGGCGGCAATGGCTTTGGTCTGGCTGGCGCCGGCCATCACGGCCCGGGTGAAGTTCTGTACATCGTCCTGCGTGATGCGACCCTTGGGCCCGGTGCCCCTGACCTCGTCCAGCGGCACGCCCAGCTCGCGGGCAAATTTGCGCACCGAAGGCGACGCATGCGGCAAGCCAGCCGTGGGTGCACCCGGCTGATGGGCAACAGCGGTCACGCTGGGCGCTGCCGCGGTTGCCGCTGCCACTACAGCCGGGGCGACTGCCGCGGGGGGGGCCGCCACAGGTACAGCGGAAGCCGCCGGTGCAGCAGCAACGGCACCTTCCAGCACAGCCACCAGATCACCGATGTTGACCTTGTCGCCCACCTTGACTTTCAGTTCCTTGAGCACGCCGGCAGCTGCGGACGGAATTTCCATCGACGCCTTGTCGGACTCCACCGTGATCAGCGACTGCTCGAGCTTGATCGCGTCGCCTGGCTTGACCAGGACCTCGATCACGGCGACGTCCTTGAAATCGCCAATGTCGGGCACGCGCACTTCCACCGGGCCGCTGGCTGTAGATGCAGCAGGTGCGGCAACGGGCGCAGCCGGGGCCACGGGCGCCTGCACCGACACAGGCGCAGTTGCAGGCGCAGATGTCGCGGGGGCTGCGGCGGAAGATGCGCCGGCAGCTTCCAGCACCAGCACCACCGAGCCTTGCCTGACCTTGTCGCCCAGCTTGACCACGATGTTCTTGACCACGCCGGCGGATGACGACGGGATTTCCATCGATGCCTTGTCCGATTCCACGGTGATCAGGCTCTGTTCCGCCTTGACCGTGTCGCCAGGCTTGACCAGCAGCTCGATCACCGCGACTTCGTCAAAGTCGCCGATATCCGGGACCTGTACTTCAACCAATGCCATGTTGTTGTCTCCGTCTTATGCGTACAGCGGGTTGATCTTGTCTGCCTTGATGCCGTACTTCTGGATGGCCTCGGCCACCTTGGCTGCCGGCACAGTGCCGTCTTCACTCAGGGCCTTCAGTGCAGCCACGACGATGTAATGGCGGTTGACTTCAAAGTGCTCACGCAGCTTGCTGCGGAAGTCGCTGCGGCCGAATCCGTCTGTCCCGAGCACGCGGTAGGTGCGGCCCTTGGGAATGAACGGGCGGATCTGCTCGGCGTACGACTTCATGTAGTCGGTGGCAGCAATGACGGGACCGGTGTGCTTTTCCAGCTGCTGTGAAACAAATGGGACCTGGGGCTTGTCGGTGGGGTGCAGCAGGTTGTAGCGGTCGGCGGCCTGGCCGTCGCGGCCCAGTTCGTTGAAGCTGGGGCAGCTCCACACGTCGGCCGACACGCCCCAGTCCTTTTCCAGCAGTTCCTGCGCGGCGATGCTTTCGCGCAGGATGGTGCCCGAGCCCAGCAGTTGCACGCGCGGCGTTTGCTTGGCGCCGGGCTTGCACAGGTACATGCCCTTGATGATCTGCTCTTCGGTGCCGGGCGTGAGGCCGGGCATGGGGTAGTTTTCGTTGAGCAGCGTCAGGTAGTAGAAGACGTTGTCCTGCTTTTCAACCATGCGCTTGAGGCCGTGGTGCAGGATGACCGCCACTTCATGCGCGAAGGTGGGGTCGTAGCTCA
>CAZUJD010000436.1:0-613 GCA_964620025.1 uncultured Ramlibacter sp.
GACAGCAGGGCACCGCCACCGGGCAGGATGCCCAGCGCCGAACCCAGTGCCGTACCGCGCAGCACCGCGGGAATGATGTTCTTGAAGTCCGCGGCGGTGGGGAACAGGCCGTCCACCTTGGCGGCGAACACCTCACGCTCCTCTTCCGGCTTGGACAGGTTCATGATGATTTCGCCGTAGCCGAACACGCCCATGGCGATCACGATGAAGCCGATGCCATCGGTCAGCTCGGGGATGTCAAAGCTGAAGCGCGCCACGCCGGAGTTCACGTCGGTGCCTACCAGGCCCAGCAGCAGACCGAGCACGATCATGCCCACAGCCTTGATGAGCGAGCCCGAAGCCAGCACCACGGCGCCAATCAGGCCCAGCACCATCAGCGAGAAGTATTCGGCCGGGCCGAACTTGAAGGCCAGCTCGGTCAGCGGCGGCGCAAAAGCCGCGAGGATCAGCGTACCCACACAACCCGCAAAGAAGGAGCCCAGACCAGCGGCTGCCAGCGCGGGACCCGCCCTGCCCTGGCGCGCCATCTGGTAGCCGTCGATCACGGTCACGACAGAAGACGATTCACCCGGCAGGTTGACCAGGATGGCGGTGGTGGAGCCACCGTACTGCG
>CAZUJD010000436.1:623-2149 GCA_964620025.1 uncultured Ramlibacter sp.
ATCAGCGCAGCGACCGGGGGCAGCGCGTAGGTGGCGGGCAGCAGCATGGCAATGGTGGCCACGGGGCCGATGCCCGGCAGAACGCCCACCAGCGTGCCCAACAGGCAGCCAATGAAGCAATACAGCAGGTTTTGCAGCGTGAACGCCGCAGTGAAGCCGATGGAGAGGTTGTTGATCAGATCCATGATGTGCGCCTCAGCCGGTAATGAAGGAAGGCCACACCGGGAACTGCAGCTTGAGCAGCCAGACGAATGCCACGTAACTGAAAACCGCCAGCACGGTCGCCAGGATGGCGACTTCCTTGGGACGGAAATGATCGCCCGCCATGCTGGCAATGAACACCAGCGCATAGATGCCGGCGATCAGGCCCATGGCCGGGATGCCGTACTTGGGCAGGCCGCCCAGCAGCAGGCCGAAAGCCACGTTGGCGCCGATGATGAAGCCCAGCGGCTTCCAGGCGATCTTGCCGATCTTCTCGCCGTCCTCGGTTTCCACGACCAGCGAGCCGAAGATCACGGCCGCGCCGATGATGGACAGCAGGATGCCCAGCATCAGCGGGAAGTAACCGGGGCCCATGCGGGCGCCCTCCCCCAGTGTGTAGCTGGTCGCCCCTATGGCAAAAGCGCCCCCTACGACGCAATAGACGACTCCTGAGAAGAAGTCCTTCTGGCTTTTGATTTTCACGTGTTTGTCTCCGCAAAGGTACTTGACCGAGCATTGTCTGGTCAGGTGGGCGTCAGTTGGATGTGGATTTCACTTACAGCAAGTTGCCTCCACCGCCATGACCTGGCGCAGGAATGCCCCCAAAAGACGCCGCGCGTGCAGGTCCGGTTCAGTCCAGCGGCGGCGTCGCAGTGAGCACTTCCTCCATGGTGGTGATGCCTTCGGCCACCCTGAGGGCGCCGGCCAGGCGCAGCGGGCGCATGCCGTCGGCCATGGCCTGGCGGCGCAGGGCGTCGGTGGCCGGGTCCCGGCCCACGATCTCCTTGAACCCCTCGGTCACGGTCAGCAGCTCATACAGCCCCATGCGGCCCATGAAGCCGGTCATGCGGCAGTCCACGCAGCCCACCGGCTTGTAGGGCCGGTAGCCGCCGTTGATCTTCCAGGGCTTGATGAGGGCCTCAAGCCCGTCGCGCTGGGCGGCTTCATCAAGCGTGCGGCACTGCCTGCACAGCGTGCGCACCAGCCGCTGGGCCAGCACGCCCAGCAGCGTGGCGTTGATCAGGTAGGCCGGCACGCCCAGCTCCATCAGGCGCGTGACGGCCGACGGCGCGTCGTTGGTGTGCAAGGTGGAGAACACCAGGTGGCCGGTCAGCGCGGCCTGCACGGCCATCTCGGCGGTTTCCAGGTCGCGGATTTCACCCACCATGATGATGTCCGGGTCCTGGCGCATCAGGGCGCGCAGGCCTTCGGCAAAATTGAAATCCAGCTGGGACTGCACCTGCGTCTGGTTGAAGGCCGGCTCGATCATCTCGATCGGGTCTTCCACCGTGCTGACGTTGACCTCCTCGGTGGCCACGCGCTTG
>CAZUJD010000437.1:0-2147 GCA_964620025.1 uncultured Ramlibacter sp.
TCAGGCGTTCGTCCTGGCTATTGTCACCGTGCAGGGCGTTGGCCTTGATGCCTTCGCGCTCCAGCGAGCGGGCCAGCCGGGCGCAGCCCAGCTTGCTGTTGACGAACACAAACGCCTGGTTGATGCCGCGCTGGCGCACGATCTGCTTGAGCGCGCGGCGCTTGTCGTCGTCCGACACACTGTAGAAATGCTGCTCGACGGTCGAGGCGGTTTCGTTGGGTCGGGCAACTTCGATGGTGACGGGATCGCGCAGGTAGCTGTTGGCCAGGCGCTTGATCTCGGGCGAGAAAGTGGCGGAAAACAGCAGCGTGGTACGTTCCTTGGGCAGATAGCTCAGGATGCGCTGCAGGTCGGGAAGAAAGCCGATGTCCAGCATGCGGTCGGCCTCGTCCAGCACCACGTACTCAACCTGGTTGAGCACGGCATTCTTGGCTTCGATGTGGTCCAGCAGGCGGCCCGGCGTGGCCACCAGCACCTCCACACCCTTCTTCAGCTCCAGCGTCTGGGGTTTCATGTCCATGCCGCCGAACACCACCGCGCTGCGCAGGTTGGTGTATTTGGCATAGAGCTTGACCTGTTGCGCCACCTGGTCGGCCAGTTCACGCGTGGGCAGCAACACCAGGGCACGCACGGGGTGGCGCGCCGGCGAGGTGGAAGCGTTTTCGTGCTTGAGCAGGCGCTGCAGCAGCGGCAGTGAAAACGCCGCGGTCTTGCCGGTGCCGGTCTGGGCCGCGCCCATCACGTCCTTGCCTGTCAGCACCACCGGGATGGCCTGGGCCTGGATGGGGGTCATGGACTCGTAGCCCATTTCGGCCACGGCGCGTGCCAGCGGTTCAGCCAGCGAGAGATTGGAAAAGGATGACGTCATGCAGCCTTGGATTGTCTCACGGGGGCAAGCCACCTACCTTTGTCTGGTTTGACGTGTATTAGTACCTTCAACTTATAATCATTTCGTTACAATTTTGCGGAGACGACCATGCCTGCGTCACCAGCCACCTTCCAGCACACGGGCCCTGAATACGAGTCGGCCTTCCAGCAACCACTGGGCGAAGCCATGGCGTCAGGCGGTTGGCAGTCCATGCTGGCCGCCATGGGCGCCACCATGACCGAATCCGTGCGCAACACTCTGGACGGCCTGGCCGAGCTGGCGCGCAGCCGGCGCATCGGCACCTATGAGGCCCGCTGGATGCGCGAACCCCTGCAGCAACTCTACGAATCCGGCATTGCGGCGCAGCGTCTGTCGCACCTGGCCACCCGGCACCTGCCCCCCTCCCAGGAAGCCGTGCCGCTGAACGAAGTCATTGAGGAAGCCGTGGCCGACCACCGGCAAGGCCGGCCCACCCACCGCATCCTCTGCCAGCTGGATCCTGTGGATGTGATGTCCGAGCCCGAAGCCCTGGTCAGCGTGGCCAGCGCGTTGCTGAGCTGGGGCTGCTCGCTTGGCAACGAGCTGGACCTGCAGCTCACGCACCAGGCCGGCAAGGAGCGCGCCACGCTGACATTGCGTGTGGGCAAGCTCCTTGACCCGCAGGGCGACGCCCACCAGGACTCCATTGAATGGTTGCTGCTGTGGCAGCTGGCCCGCCTGGAAGGCATCAAGGTCTGGCGCAGTGTGACCGAGGGGCGGGTCAGGGCCATGCTGCAATTCAGCCGCGCCATGCAACGGCATGCCGGCCTCGCCGTGCTCGAATCCGGCCCCGACGCCCTGTACGCCCCGGATGCGGCAGAGCTTTGCTCGATGTGGTGCGTGGCGCCAGCCGGCACCGCGGCCGCCGACCTGCCGTCGATCCTGTCGCCCCACATCACCGTCGGGCGCGTACTGGAATCGGTTGCCGCACTGACGGCCGCTCTCCCCGAGGCACCCGACTGCGTGGTGTCCACCCATGAATTCCTGACCAACCCCGCATTCCGCCAATGGCGCCGCCAGGCGCAGGCCCTGCGCGGGCGTTGCGTGGCGGCTGTGGAGATTTCATCCGATGACGGAGTGTTTGAGATCGGCGGCTTCGGCCCCGACAGCATGGCGCGCATCAGCGCCGGCACGCTCAGCCCCAAGCTGCTGGGCGCCGTCATCTCCGAAATGGGCCGGCTGACCGAAACCACAATCTGAGGAACTTGTGATCCAATATGCGCCAAATTGGCGCACCAGG
>CAZUJD010000438.1:0-2139 GCA_964620025.1 uncultured Ramlibacter sp.
GCAACAGCTTCGAGGCGAGCTTTGTAGATACCTCAGTCCAGCGCGGGTTCATTGACCGGCTGGACGAGGCCTTTGCCCGCGCCGGGTAAAATCAAGGCCATTAAGGTCGCGCCCCGGCGACCTTTTTGTTTGTCTGTTCCGGGGCCATGTAGAGGACCACCATGTATAAAAACCTCGCAGCCGCGCTTGCGGCCGCCTGTTTTTCACTTCCCGTTTTTTCCCAAACTGCCGGCCCGTTGAAGGTCGGCTTTGTCTATGTCGCGCCCATTACCGAAGCGGGCTGGGTACGCCAGCATGAAGAAGGCCGCAAGGCCGTGCAAGCCGCACTGGGCGGCCAGGTCCAGACCAGCTTCGTGGAAAACGTTGCCGAAGGCGCCGACGCCGAACGCGTGATCCGCGATCTGGCCCAGCAGGGCCACACGCTTATCTTCACCCCCAGCTTTGGCTACATGGAGCCCACGCTGAAGGTGGCCCGGGACTTTCCCCAGGTGAAGTTTGAGTCCGTGACCGGCTACAAGACGGCCCCCAACGTCGCCACCTCCAACGCCCGCTATTACGAAGGCCGCTACCTGGCGGGCATTGCCGCGGGCCGCATGACGAAGACGAACGTGGCGGGTTATGTGGCGGGCTTTCCCATCCCCGAGGTGCTGCAGGGCATCAATGCCTTCGCGCAGGGCATGCGCTCGGTCAACCCCAAAGCACGAGTCAAGGTCGTGTGGCTGAACGCCTGGTTCGACCCGCCGCGCGAGCGCGATGCAGCCATGAGCCTGTTCAACCAGGACGTGGACGTGATTGCTTTCCATACCGGGTCCACCGCCGTGATGGCTGCTGCACAGGAGCGCGGCAAGATGGCCGTCGCCTACCACTCTGACATGCGACGCACCGGGCCGGACGCCCAGATCGTGGCGGTCACGCACCAGTGGGGCGCGTACTACACCCAGCGCACAAAGGCCGTGCTGGACGGCGCGTGGAAGACCGGCAATGTCTGGGGCGGCGTGAAAGAAGGCATGATCCGCGTCGGCGACTTCGGCCCCAAGGTGCCCAAAGCGGTGCAGGACGAGGTGCTGGCCCGCCAGCGTGACATCGCCAGCGGCAAGCTGCACCCGTTTGCGGGCCCCATCACCGACAATGAGGGCCGGTCCGTGCTGCAGGCTGGTGCGGTCATGACGGATGCGCAGATACTGTCCATGAACTTTCTCGTATCCGGCGTGCAGGGCAAGGCTGCAAAATAGGCTGCATGAATGCCTACCGCTGCGCCATCCTGCGTTTTGCCGACGACCGCTCGGCCCTCTATGAAGAAGACGGCCTGCTGGTCACCGGCCCTGATGCCACCGGCCGCAAGGTGGTGCGCGCCGTGGGGGCGTACAGCGCTCTGGCGGGCAACTTCCCCGGCGTGGCCGTGGAAGACCTGCGCGGACAGATCATCGCCCCCGGCTTTGTGGACCTGCACATCCACTTTCCCCAGACCGACGTGATCGGTTCGCCGGCCGAGGGTCTGCTGCCCTGGCTGGAGAACTACACCTTTCCCCACGAATCCCGCTTCGCCGATGCCGCCTACGCGCAGGACGTGGCCACCGTGTTCCTGGACGAACTGCAGCGCAATGGCGTCACCACCGCTCTGACCTTCTGCACGTCACACCCGGCGTCGGTAGACGCCCTGATGCAGGCGTCGCAGCAGCGCGGCCTGCGCATGATTGCCGGCAAGGTGCTGCAGGACCGGCATTCGCCCGACGGCGTACGCGACGAAACAGAACAGTCGCTGGCTGACACCGAGGCGCTGATCCAAAAATGGCACGGACAGGACCGCCTGGGCTATGCCATCACGCCACGCTTTGCCCCCAGCTGCACCGAGGCGCAACTGCGCGGTGCGGGCGAACTGGCCGCGAAATACCCGGACGTCTGGGTGCAGTCGCATGTGGCAGAGAACAAGGACGAAATCCGCTGGGCGCGCGAGCTGTTTCCGCAATCGCGCAGCTACCTGTCCGTGTACGACGACTTCGGCCTGATGCGCGAGCGCGCGATCTATGCGCACTGCATCCACTTTGACGACGAAGACCGCGCGCTAATGCGCGCCACCGGCGCGGCGGCGGCCGTCAGCCCCACCAGCAACCTGTTTCTGGGCAGCGGCTTTTTTGACTA
>CAZUJD010000439.1:0-2130 GCA_964620025.1 uncultured Ramlibacter sp.
CGGACTTCCTACTTCTGATTGGTATGGAAAGAGGGGGCAGGTCACAACGGCTCATCTCAACTCCGAAAATACGGCGGCACCCGCCTCTCCAGCATCGCTACCAGCTCTACCGGCAGGTACTGATAGTCATCCGGCAAATCTAGGCAGACCACCCGTTTGCCATTGAGCGGGCCCTTGAAGCGCTGCGTCAACTTGCTGCAATGCTGATTCTCCATCACGAAGATCACTTCCCCCCACTCCATCTGGTCAGCCGTCAGCGGGCGGTTGGCGTCGGGCGCCAGGCCGGCGGAATCGGTTCCTACGCCGGGCCAGTTGGCGAACACGCGCCCTGCAGTCTGGCTGCGCAGCGGTTGCGGTTGCGGTTGCAGATAAAGAGCACTGGGAGCATGGCGGGACGATAGACAGGGCTGGAGCAGGCGAAAGCACGCAAGCTTATTCCCTAGTGACGATGAGCAAGCGGTTCTAGAAATCCATAAACTCCCCCGCCCGTTCCGCGCGCCTTGGAGCATAAAGAGGTCCGCGAGCCGCATCGATAGTGCGTGACGCATTCCTGCCGCCAAGCGCCGCATGGGACACTTGCCAATCGCCACATCAATACGAATGCCGCTATGGTCCTCCTCGAATTCGCCATGAACCCGCCCGACCGCGGCGACGGCCTCAGCGCCTATGTCGCGCGCATCCTCGACGTCATTGACCGCAGCGGCGTGGCCTACCAGCTCACGCCGATGGGCACCATCCTGGAGGGCAGCTTTGACGAGGTGATGGCCGTGGTGGCCGCCTGCTTTCGCGCGCTGGAGCCCGATTGCCCGCGCATTGGCATGAACCTCAAGATGGACTACAAGCCCGGCACCGAGTCGCGGCTCAAGAGCAAGGTGGACGCCGTGGAGCGCCACGTGGGCCGCAAGCTGCGCACCGCATGAAAACCATCCGCGACCTGAACACGCCGCCGCACATTGCCGGCCGGGTGGAGGCCATCGTCGTGCGCGGTGCGCCGCGCGACCCGGCGCGCACCCTCAGCGCCACGCAGGCCCTGGCCGGCATTGGCCTGGCGGACGACCGCCTGGGCAAAAAGGGCGAGTCCGAGCTGTCCACGCGCCAGGTCACGCTGGTGCAGGCCGAGCACCTGCCGGTGATCGCCCAGCTGGCCCAGCTGGACGGTGTGGCCGCGGTGGACCCGGTGCGCCTGCGTCGCAACCTGGTGGTCTCAGGCATCAACCTGCTGGCGCTACGCAACGCGCGCATTCAGGTGGGCGACGCCGTGCTGGAGGTGGTGGGCCCCTGCGCGCCCTGCTCGCGCATGGAGACCGAGGTGGGCCCCGGCGCCTATGCCGCCATGCGCGGGCATGGGGGCATGACGGCGCGGGTGATCACCTCGGGCGCGATCCGCGTGGGGGATGTGGTGCGGGTTGTTGTCTAAGGCATTCGCACTGGTGCTGATGGCGGGCTACGCGGCCGCCCTGTGTTGGGCGGTGTGGCTGCGGCACCTGCCCTGGTGGGTGCTGCCCGTCTCGCTGTTGCTGAACATGGCCACGTTCGTTGTGTACTGGGCCGACAAGTACGCCGCCCGGAAGCGCCACTGGCGCACGCCAGAGGTCCATCTGCACGCCTGGGCGCTGGCCGGAGGCTGGGGCGGCGCCTGGTTGGCGCAACGCATCCTGCGGCACAAGATCAGCAAGGCGTCGTTCATGGGCCCGTACTGGCTGACGGTGATCGTCCACTGCGCGGCGGTGGGTGCCTGGCTGTACCTGCAACTTTTTTAGCGCAGGTCCACGCTCTTGCGCGTGCGTTCCCGCATGTCCGCCGGCTTGTTGCGTACCCACTGCACATAGCGGGCCACGCCCGGGTGGCGCAGCAGCGCTTCAATGCTGGCGTATTCGCGCGCCAGCTCACGCTCGGGGATCAGGGCATGGATCTGCCGGTGGCACATGCGGTGCAGCTGCACCGTGACCGTGCCGCCTTCAGACCTGGGCACCAGGTGGTGGGCGTCGCCGTGGCCGTCGGGGATGGGGCGGCCACACAGCGGGCAGCCGGGCTGCAGCGGCGCGGCGGCTTCAGGGATGCGCTGCGCCAGCGCGCGGCGGCGGATTTTGCCCAGCATGGCGTTCGGCGGCGGTGGGTGGGTGGGTTAGT
>CAZUJD010000440.1:0-2122 GCA_964620025.1 uncultured Ramlibacter sp.
GATCATGGTCATCGTAGGTGGCTACGAAACCTTCGTGAGCCGCATGAACCTGGAAGGCCATCGCGACCAGCCTGAGTGGCTCAGCCATGTGAATGCGTCGGTGCTCAAGGTCAAGCTGGCCACGGCCATCATCGGCATCAGCTCCATTCACCTGCTGAAGACTTTCATCAACGCCGACAACTACTCTGACCGTGTACTGATTGCGCAGACGGCGATCCACATCACGTTCCTGCTGTCGGCCATAGCCATCGCCTACACCGACAAGCTGATGTCGGGCTCCGGCAAGCACTGAGCCCGGCTCAGCCGGGCATGCGGCCTGTCATGCGGGCCGGCTGCACCCACTCATCGAACTGCGCCGCCGTCACGTAGCCGGTGGCGATTGCCGCCTCGCGCAGGCTGCTTCCTTCCTTGTGCGCCTTCTTGGCGATGGCTGCGGCCTTGTCGTAGCCAATGTGCGGGTTCAACGCGGTGACCAGCATCAGCGAGCGCTCCACCAGCTCGGCAATGCGCCCAAGGTTGGGCTCTATGCCTGCGGCGCAATGGTCGTTGAAACTCATCATGCCGTCGGCCAGCAGGCGCACGCTTTGCAGGAAGTTGTGCGCCACCATGGGCCGGAACACGTTCAGCTCGAAATGGCCCGACGCACCACCGATGTTGATGGCCACGTCATTGCCCATGACCTGCGCAGCCAGCATGGTCAGCGCCTCGCTCTGCGTGGGGTTGACCTTGCCCGGCATGATCGAGGAGCCCGGCTCGTTTTCCGGGATGACCAGTTCACCGATGCCGCTGCGCGGCCCGCTGGCCAGCCAGCGTACATCATTGGCAATCTTGGTCAGGCTGGCGGCCAGTGTCTTCAGGGCGCCGTGTGCATGGACCAGGGCGTCCACACTGGCCATGGCTTCAAACTTGTTGGGCGCGGTGACAAAGGGCAGCCCGGTCAGCCGCGCCAGTTCAGCCGCCACCGCCACGGCATAGCCCGGCGGTGCGTTCAGGCCTGTGCCCACAGCCGTGCCCCCCAGCGCCAGTTCGCACAGGTGCGGCAGGGCGGCCCGTACATGCGCTTCGCCATGCGCCAGCTGCGCCGCGTAACCCGAAAACTCCTGGCCCAATGTCAACGGGGTGGCGTCCTGCAGATGGGTCCGCCCGATCTTGACGATGCCGTCAAAGGCCTGCGATTTGGCCACCAGCGTGTTGCGCAGCCTGGCAAGGGCCGGCAGCAGGCGGTGCGTCAGGGCCGCAACCGCCGCCACGTGCATGGCCGTCGGAAACACATCGTTGCTGGACTGGCTCCTGTTCACGTCATCGTTGGGGTGCACCTTGCGGCCTTCCCCGCGCGCACCGCCCAGCAGCTCACTGGCGCGGTTGGCCAGCACCTCATTGACGTTCATGTTGGTCTGGGTGCCGGATCCGGTTTGCCACACCACCAGCGGGAATTCGTCGGGATGCCCTCCGGCAATCACCTCGTCGGCTGCCGCCACGATGGCCCGGGCCTTGTCCGCATCCAGCAGGCCCAGAGCCTGGTTGACGGTGGCCGACGCGCGTTTGACCTGCGCCAGCGCCAGGATCAGTTCACGGGGCTGGCGTTCACCCGAGATGTCGAAGTTCTGCAGCGAACGCTGTGTCTGGGCGCCCCACAAGCGGTCCGCCCGCACCTGGATCGGCCCGAAAGTGTCGTGTTCTGTACGCGTGGCGGGGGTGTTCATGGCATGTCCGTCTGGTGTCAGGTGACCTGTCAAAATAGCGGGTTGCCGCCACACCGTAGCAGACTTTTCATTACCACAGCCCCATCATGACCACGACCATCAAGCAGGCCGACCTGATCGAGTCCGTTGCCGCTGCTCTCCAGTACATCAGCTATTACCACCCCGCAGACTACATCGCCCACCTGGCCCGCGCCTACGCGCGTGAACAGAGCCCCGCGGCCAAGGATGCAATTGCGCAGATCCTGACCAACAGCAAGATGAGTGCGACCGGCCAGCGCCCGATCTGTCAGGACACCGGTATCGTCAACGTGTTCCTGAAAGTGGGCATGGATGTGCGCTGGGAAGGTTTTACCGGCAGCCTGGAAGACGCCGTCAACGAAGGCGTGCGCCGCGGCTACAACCACCCGGACAACACCCTG
>CAZUJD010000441.1:0-2110 GCA_964620025.1 uncultured Ramlibacter sp.
CGGTGCCGCCGCGCTGGTCATGATGAGCGCCAGGAAGGCGGCTGCCATGGGCCTTACGCCCCTGGCTACAATCAAGGCCTTCGGCACCAGCGGACTGGACCCGGCCACCATGGGCATGGGCCCGGTGCCCGCCACCAAAAAGGCGCTGGAGCGCGCCGGCTGGAAGGCGTCTGACGTTGACCTGTTCGAGCTGAACGAAGCCTTTGCCGCGCAGGCCTGCGCCGTCAACAAGGAGCTGGGCATCGACGCGGCCAAGGTCAACGTCAACGGCGGCGCGATCGCCATCGGGCACCCAATCGGTGCATCAGGTGCGCGCATCCTGGTCACGCTGCTGCACGAGATGCAGCGCCGCAACGCCAAAAAGGGTGTCGCTGCCCTGTGCATCGGCGGCGGCATGGGGGTTTCCCTTGCTGTGGAACGTGCCTGATCGGGTTCCAATCAACAACGACAAATCAACGGAGTCAAAAACAAATGAGTCAAAAAGTAGCGTACGTCACCGGCGGCATGGGTGGCATCGGAACTGCCATCTGCCAGCGCCTGCACAAGGAGGGCTTCAAGGTCATCGCCGGCTGCGGCCCCACGCGCGACCATGCCAAATGGCTGGCCGAGCAGAAAGCCCTGGGCTATACCTTCTACGCCTCGGTGGGCAACGTCGGCAACTGGGAGTCCACCGTTGAAGCCTTCACCAAGACCAAGGCCGAGCACGGCGTGATCGACGTGCTGGTCAACAACGCCGGCATCACCCGCGACCGCATGTTCCTGAAGATGACGCGCGACGATTGGGACGCCGTGATCGAAACCAACCTCAACAGCATGTTCAACGTGACCAAGCAGGTCGTGGGCGACATGGTCGAAAAGGGCTGGGGCCGCATCATCAACATCAGCTCGGTCAACGGCGAAAAAGGCCAGGCCGGGCAGACCAACTATTCGGCTGCCAAGGCCGGCATGCACGGCTTCACGATGGCGCTGGCCCAGGAACTGGCCACCAAGGGCGTGACGGTCAACACCGTGAGCCCGGGCTATATCGGCACCGACATGGTCAAGGCCATCCGCGAGGACGTGCTGGCCAAGATCGTGGCGACCGTGCCCGTCAAGCGCCTGGGCGAGCCCAGCGAAATCGCCTCCATCATTGCGTGGCTGGCGTCGGAAGAGGGCGGCTACTCCACAGGCGCCGACTTCTCGGTCAACGGTGGTTTGCACATGGGGTAAGCCATTTCGGGCAGGGCGAGGGCCCCGCGCCAGCGGGATCGCTCCCCCCCGGTGGCTTTCAGCTTCAGCGTGCCTGGATGGCCCCGCTGAAGCGACAGGCACATCGACCCGCTTCGGCGGGTTTTGTTTTTTGCGGACAGCAGCATTGTGGAGGCGCTCTCCACAAACGGCCGCCATTCACACCGTACGATGCTGTCCATGCGCCTGCGCATCGTTCATCAACTGTCACTGCTGCTGGTGGCCACCGTCCTGCTGGCGGTGCTGGCCATCGGCGGCTTCGTGGCCTGGAACCTGAAGGCCGGGTTTTCCGACTACCTGCGCGCCCGCGACCGCGAGCACCTGGAGCGTTTTGCCGCCCTGGTGGCCAGCCGGGCGCGGGACCCTGCGTTCGTGGACAACATGTCTCGTGGCATTCCCATGCGCGAAATCATGGACGAGTTTGCCCAGGCCGAGGGCATCACCCCACCGGCGCGCCGACCTGCGGCGCCGCCACGCCGCGAGGGTGGTCCGGACGAGGGTCCGCGCGGCGACCGGCCCCGGCCGCCGCGTCCACCGCCCGAAGGCCTGGCCCGGCGCATCCAGATCTTGGATGCCCAGGGCGTGCGCGTGGGGGGGCCGGCGTTTGCAGATGGGCGCAATGTGCTGCAGGCTCCTGTCGTCGTCCAGGGCCAGACCGTGGCCCAGGTGCGCATGCTGGCCAGTACCGAGCTGGAAGGTGTGGACCTGCGATTTTTGAGCCGCCAGTACATCGGCCTGGGCCTGGCCGCGGGCATGACCCTGCTGCTGGCGCTGCTGGCGGCCGCCTTTGTGGCGCCGCGCCTGAGCCAGCCGCTTCGCCACCTGCAGGCGGCCACCCGGCGCATTGCCGGTGGCGAACTGGCCGTGGTGGTGCCCGAAACCG
>CAZUJD010000442.1:0-2103 GCA_964620025.1 uncultured Ramlibacter sp.
GCGCGGCGCCTCCAATCCCACGGCCCTGATGGTTGGCCCGGGCATCAACGGTTTCACTGCCGAGCAGAACAAGCGGCTGCCGTACGATGTGGACGCTGCCAAGAAGCTGCTGACCGACGCTGGCTACCCCAACGGGTTCGAGGTCACGATGAACTGCCCGAATGACCGCTATGTCAACGACGCACGGATTTGCCAGACGGTGGCAGCCAACCTGTCGCGCATCGGCGTCAAGATCAACCTCGCGGCCGAGACCAAGGGCACGTACTTCCCCAAGATCCTGCGCCGCGACACCAGCTTCTACATGCTGGGCTGGACGCCCGGCACCTATGACTCGCACAACGCACTGAATGCCCTGATGGCCTGTGTCGATGACAAGGGCGCTGGCCAGTTCAACCTCGGCTCCTACTGCAATCCCAAGGTCGACCAGCTGACCAAGGCCATCCAGTCTGAAACCGACAAGACCAAGCGCGCAGCCATGATCAAGGAGGCATTTGAGGCGCATTCCGCCGACATCGGCCACCTGCCCCTGCATCAGCAGGCTCTGGCCTGGGGCCTGTCGAAGAAGGTGGAGCTGGTCCAGCTGGCGGACAACTTCATGCCCTACAAGTGGATCAGCATCAAGAAGTAAGCCGCTGATTCCCAACGGGTGCCGCTGGCCACAAACCGGGCGGCACCCCGCAGCTCTTTCGCCCCACAATGAAAAAAGCAATTGCCCGCTGGCTTGACAGTGATGTCGGTTACAGCTTTCGCACCTCGCCCGTGGCCATGGCCGCGGCGCTGGTAGCCTTCCTCTGCGTGTTCTGTTCGGCGTTTGCCGGGCTGATTGCGCCCCACAACCCCTTTGACCTGGTGACGCTGGAACTCAGCGACGCGCGCCTGCCACCGTCCTGGTCCACCGGTGGCACGACCAAGTACCTGCTGGGTACCGACGACCAGGGTCGCGACATCCTGTCCGCGCTGTTTTATGGGGCACGCATTTCCCTGGTGGTCGGCACGGTTTCCGTGATCCTGTCCATGCTGATCGGTGTGGGTTTCGGCCTGCTGGCCGGATTTCGCGGCGGCTGGATCGACACCCTGCTCATGCGCCTGTGCGACGTGATGC
The DNA here is from genome assembly GCA_964620025.1 of uncultured Ramlibacter sp. Lineage (GTDB taxonomy): Bacteria > Pseudomonadota > Gammaproteobacteria > Burkholderiales > Burkholderiaceae_C > RAM1. Next base: position 1,103 of record CAZUJD010000442.1, read on the forward strand.
TGAGCTTCCCGCCCATTCTGGTGGCGTTGCTGATTGCCGGCGTGGGCCGGGCACTGTTTCCCAATGCGCAGGACTCCGTGGCATTTGGCGTGCTGATCCTGTCCATCACACTGACTGGCTGGGTACAGTACGCACGGACGGTGCGCGGCTCCACCATGGTGGAGCGCAACAAGGAGTACGTGCAGGCTGCCCGCGTGACCGGGGTCGCACCGCTGCGCATCATGGCGCGCCATGTGCTGCCCAACGTGATGGGTCCGGTCCTGGTGCTGGCCACCATCCAGGTGGCTACCGCCATCATCACCGAGGCGACGCTGTCGTTCCTCGGGGTGGGCGTGCCGCCCACTTCACCTTCGCTGGGTACGCTGATCCGCGTGGGTAACGACTACCTGTTCTCCGGCGAATGGTGGATCACCGTATTTCCCGGCCTGATGCTCATTACCATTGCCCTGTCGGTGAACCTGCTGGGCGACTGGCTGCGCGATGCGCTCAACCCCCGTCTGAGGTAAGCCGCGATGAGCCTGCTTGAAGTCAAGAACCTCGTCGTCGAATTCCCCAATCGCCGTGGCACGCTGCGCGCGCTGGACGACATCTCCTTTGCCATCGCGCCCGGTGAAATCCTGGGCGTGGTGGGTGAATCCGGTGCGGGCAAGAGCCTGACCGGCGCTGCCATCATTGGCTTGCTGGAACCGCCGGGACGTGTCGCCAGCGGTCAGATACTGCTGGAAGGCCAGCGTATCGACAACCTGCCCTACGAGCAGATGCGCAACATCCGCGGACGCAAGATCGGTGCGATCTTCCAGGACCCGCTGACGTCGCTGAACCCGCTGTATTCCATCGGACGCCAACTGACGGAAACCATCCAGACCCATTTGCCGGTCAGTTATGAAGAGGCCCGCAAGCGTGCCATCGGCCTGCTGGAAGACACCGGCATCCCGGCCGCAGCCGAGCGTATCGACCACTACCCGCAGCAGTTCAGCGGCGGCATGCGCCAGCGGGTTGTG
>CAZUJD010000443.1:0-2098 GCA_964620025.1 uncultured Ramlibacter sp.
GACTGATGCCCATCCCGAGGCGCCGGAAGCGCCTCCCCCTCAAGGGGGCGCCACCTGCGGCCCGGCGCAGCCGGTTGCGCGGTGGCTCTGAAAGGGGAGCAAACACGTTTGCTCAAGGGCCTGCCTGGCGGGCCCTTTGTCAAACGACTCGTGGAGACATCTCATGTGGAAAATTGCTGTTGGTTTTGTTGTGTTTGCCGGCCTGGCCATGTTTGTGATCATCAAGGGCGGCGACAACCTGGACATGGGTGGTGAAAAGCACGGCGCTGACGCCGTGCATGCACCTGCTGCTGCAGCCAGCGCCGCGAAATAGCCTTCTGCCCGCACGGGTGGAACGGGACCAGGAGCAGCCCCATGAAGCTGGTGAAAACCCCGCAGGGCCAGCAGGCCCTGAAAGACCGTTGCGCCGCGCTGTCACAGCGCCAGCGCTCGGCCTTCATCCTGTTCGACGGCCAGCGCAGCACCGCACAGGTGCTGTCGGCCACCGAGGGGCTGGGGTTCACCCAGGCCGATGTGGATTACCTGCTGGACCTGGGGCTGCTGGCGCCGGCCGGCGCACCGTCCGGCGGTGTTCAGACGCCGGCCGCGCAAACCGCAGCACCCGCCACGACTGCGGCGCAGCGATATCAGCGCGCCTATCCGCTGGCCGCGCAGCTGACCGCTGGCCTGGGCCTGCGCGGCTACCGGCTGAACCTGGCCGTGGAAGGCGCGGCGGACGACGCCCAGCTGATGGCCTTGCTGCCCCGCATCCAGGAAGCTGTGGGCGCTGACAAGTGCAGGGCGCTGGCGCAGGCCCTGCAGGCCTGAGCCGCAGAGCGATAACCCCATGACAGAAACTGTCAGTGGGGCGTCCCTAGAATGTTGGGCCTCCTTTCGGAAAGAAAGACTCCATGACCCAGGGACTGATCCGCATCCGCGGCGCCAGACAGCACAACCTCAAGAACCTCGACCTTGACATCCGCACCGGCGAACTGACGGTGGTCACCGGGCCCAGTGGCTCCGGCAAGTCCAGCCTGGTGTTCGATACGCTGTATGCCGAGGGCCAGCGCCGTTACGTCGAGACCTTCAGTGCCTACGCGCGCCAGTTCCTGGACCGCATGGACAAACCGGCGGTGGACCGGGTGGAGGGCGTGCCCCCGGCCATCGCCATTGACCAGACCAACCCGGTCCGCTCGTCGCGCTCCACCGTGGGCACCATGACTGAGCTGAACGACCACCTCAAGCTGCTGTTTGCCCGGGCCGGCCAGCTGTTTGACCGCCAGACGGCGCTGCCGGTCAAACACGACACGCCCGAGACGATCTATGCCGAGCTGCAGCGCCGGACGCTGAAAGACGATCCGCGCCTGGTGGTGACGTTTCCTGTGGAACTGCCCGCCAACACCACAGCCAGCGAGGTAGAGCAGTGGCTGGCCGCCAGCGGCTTCACGCGGGTGCAGGCCGAGCGCGAGGTTGCGACGCCCACGGGGCCCCGAAAAGTGCTGGATGTCGTGGCTGACCGCTTTCGCCTGCAGGGCGCCGAAAAGGCCCGCGTGGTCGAGGCGATCGAAGTGGCACTCAAGCGCGGCAGCGGGCGCATGGCGGTGTACGCCCAGCAGGCAGACAGGCCGGGATCGGATTTCCAGCAGCCGGGGGCCGATTCCGGGTACGACACCTGGAAGTTTTCCACCGGCCTGCACTGCCCCGAGAGTGACCTGCGCTACACCGACCCGATTGCGTCGATGTTCTCGTTCAACTCCGCTGTGGGCGCGTGCGGGGTCTGCCGCGGTTTCGGCCGCGTGATCGGCGTCGATTGGGGCCTGGTCATACCCAACGAAAAGCTCACGCTGCGGGCCGGCGCGATCAAACCCATCCAGACGCCGGCCTGGTCCGAGGCGCAGGATGACCTGATGCGTCACGCCGAGGCGGCCGGCATCCCGCGCGATACGCCCTGGTACAAGCTCACGGCTGAGCAGAAAAGCTTTGTCATCGACGGTGTCCCCGGCTACAAGGAAGGCCAGTGGAACAAGCGCTGGTACGGCATCAGGCGCTACTTCCAGAACCAGGAAAGCAAGGCCTACAAGTTGCACATCCGCGAGCTGTTGTCCAAGTACCGCAGCTA
>CAZUJD010000444.1:0-2081 GCA_964620025.1 uncultured Ramlibacter sp.
ATTTCCCCGATCCCGACCTGCCCCCGCTGGTGATCGCCCCTGAATGGGTGCAACGGGTGCGCGGCCAGATGGCCGAGCTGCCGCGCGTCATGGCGGCGCGCTTTGTGGCCGACTATGGCCTGCCCGAATACGACGCGACGACGCTCACGCAGAGCAAGGCCATGGCGGCGTATTTCGAAGCGGCGGCCCAGGCCTGCGGCCAGCCCAAGCTGGCCAGCAACTGGGTGATGGGTGAAGTGTCACGCCGGCTCAATGCGCAGGACATCGGCATTGAAGCCGCTCCGGTCAGCCCGGCGCAACTGGCTGCCCTGATCGGACGCATTGCCGACAACACCGTGTCCAACAGTGCAGCGCGCCAGGTTTTTGACGCGCTGTGGACAGGTGAGGGCAGCGAGGTGGACGCCGTGATCGAGGCCAGGGGCCTGAAGCAGATGAACGACAGCGGCGCGCTGGAAAAGATCATCGACGACATCATTGCGGCCAACCCCGACAATGTTGCGCAGTTCCGCGCCGGCAAGGACAAGGCGTTCAACGCGCTGGTGGGTCAGGCGATGAAAGCGACCAAGGGCAAAGGCAATCCGCAACAGGTCAATGACCTGCTGCGCAAGAAGCTGGTCGGCTAGCCTGCGTTGCTGCTGGCGCGGGCGTGCGGGGCAGAGTACCCCGCCGTCGCCACGACGCGGGGCGGACCCACAGACCTGCGCGGTCAGTCGTCCACGCCGTACCGATTCCTGTACGCAAGAACCGCCGCGTGGTATTGCCCCAGGCTGTCGCCTGAGTGGTGCTGCAGGTACGCCAGCAAATCCGCCAGCCGCGCTATCGCGCACACCTGCATCCCCAGCTGGTTGCGCACGTACTGAACGGCGCTGTGGTCCACATCACGGCCGCTTTCGGTGGCCTTTTCCTGGCGGTCCAGTGCAATGGCCACGGCATGGGGTGAGGCGCCTGCGGCCTGGATGATGGCAATGGATTCACGGGCAGCGGTGCCGGCGGACATCACGTCGTCCACGATCAGCACGCGGCCTTTCAGCGGGGCGCCCACCAGGGTGCCGCCTTCGCCGTGGTCCTTGGCCTCCTTGCGGTTGTAGGCAAAGGGCACATTGCGGCCCTGACGCGCCAGCTCCACGGCCACGGCCGCGCCCAGCGGGATGCCCTTGTACGCCGGGCCGAACAGCATGTCGAATTCAATGCCCGAGGCGATGATGCGCTGTGCATAGAATTGCGCCAGCCGCCCAAGCTTGGCACCGTCGTCGAACAGGCCGGCATTGAAGAAATAGGGTGACAGCCGGCCCGCCTTGGTCTTGAATTCACCAAAGCGCAGCACGCCGGAATCCACCGCAAACTGCACGAAATCCTGCGCCAGAGCGTCCGCGCCTGCATCAACCACCATGGGGAATTCCTTGTTCAAGTTAACCAGCCTCAACCTCAACGGCATCCGTTCCGCCGCCACCAAGGGCGTTGAAGCCTGGATCGCCAAAGCCGCCCCGGATTGTATTTGCGTGCAGGAAGTCAAGGCCCAGGCCGCCGACGTCAGCGGCCGTTTCGAGATGCTGGCAGGACTGAAGGGCCATTTCCATTTTGCCCAGAAGAAAGGCTATTCGGGCGTGGCCGTTTACACGCGCCACGAGCCCAGCGATGTGGTGGTGGGCTATGGCTCCAGCGAATTTGATGCCGAAGGCCGCTATGTGGAACTGCGCTTTGATACGCCAAAACGCAAGCTGTCGCTGATCAGCGCCTATTTTCCCAGCGGGTCATCCGGTGAAGAGCGCCAGCAGGCCAAGTTCCGCTTCCTGGCCGAATTTGAGCCGCACCTGGCGGGGCTCAAGAAAAAGCGCGACTTCATCCTCTGCGGCGATGTGAACATCGCCCACCAGAACATCGACCTCAAGAACTGGCGCAGCAACCAGAAGAACAGCGGCTTCCTGCCCGAAGAGCGCGCCTGGATGACCAATCTGCTGACCCAGACCGGCCTGGTGGATGTTTACCGCCACCTGCAGCCGCAAACCACCGATACGGCTTACACCTGGTGGAGCAACCGCGGTCAGGCCTATGCGAACAACGTGGGCTGGCGACTGGACTAC
>CAZUJD010000445.1:0-2074 GCA_964620025.1 uncultured Ramlibacter sp.
TGACGCCGGCCTCGCGCAGCTTCGTCGGGTCGTCGGTCTTCAGCTCGTTCATCGCCGCGCAGGTGCGCTGGATGACGCGGCCCACGCCGGTCTCGCCCACGAACATGTGGTGCGCTTCTTCGGTCAGCATGAAGCGCGTGGTGCGGGCCAGCGGATCAAACGCGCTTTCGGCGAACGACTTGAGCTGGAACTTGCCGTCACGGTCCGTGAAGTAGGTGAACATGAAAAAGCTCAGCCAGTTGTCCATCGGCTCGTTGAAGGTGCCCAGGATGCGCGGCTTGTCGGCGTCGCCGCTGTGGCGCATGAGCAGTTCCTCGGCCTCCTCACGGCCGTCACGCCCAAAGTGGGCATGCAGCAGGTACACCATGGCCCACAGGTGGCGGCCTTCTTCCACGTTCACCTGGAACAGGTTGCGCAGGTCGTACAGGCTGGGAGCGGTATGGCCCAGCAGGCGCTGCTGCTCCACCGAAGCCGGCTCGGTGTCGCCCTGCGTCACGATCAGCCGGCGGAAGGTGCTGCGGTACTCGCCGGGCACGTCCTGCCAGACGTCCTGCCCCATGTGGTCGCCAAAACCGATCTTGCGGCCCTCTTCCTTGTCGGCCAGGAAGATGCCCCAGCGGTAGTCCGGCATGGGCGTGTAGCCATAGCTGGCCCAGCCCTGGGCGTCCACGCCGACGGCGGTGCGCAGATAGACCTCGTTGGCCTTGAAATCGCTCGGGCCCATCTCGTCCCACCAGTTCAGGAAGGCGGGCTGCCAGTGCTCCAGTGCGCGCTGCAGCTGGCGGTTGTCTCCGAGGCTGACGTTGTTGGGGATCAGGGCTTGCAGGTCAATGTTGCTCATGATGTGATTCCTTGATTGATTCCATTGCCACCGTGGAGCCGGCATGGCCGGGCCGCGGGTGGCGCCTCCCGGGGGAGGCGCCGAAGGCACTTCGGTGGGTTAGACCCTCTTCCAGTCGAACTTTGCTTTTTTGCCGGTACCGAACAATTTGAGTGCGCCTTCCTCACCCACCGCGTTCGGACGGATGAAGATCCAGTTTTGCCAGGCGGACAGGCGGCCGAACACGCGCGTTTCCATCGTCTCTTTCCCGGGGAAGCGCAGGTTGGCTTCCAGGCCGGTCATGGCATCGGGCGACAGGCTGGCACGTTCTTCCAGCATGATGCGGATTTCGTCTTCCCAGTCGATGTCGTCCGGGGTCAGCGTCACCAGGCCCAGCGCCAGCGCCTGATCGGCGCGCAGCGCACTGTCCTGCAGGCCCTGCAGTTGCGTGATGGTCTGGGCGTCTTCATTGAAGCGCGTTTGCAGGCGCGTCAGGCCGTTGACCATCGGATAGCGGCCGAAGTTGGCAGCGTTCAGCTGCAACGCGGGGGCTGCGTCAGGACTGTCGGGCAGGTCCAGCATGTAGATGCGGTCACAGGCGGCGGCCAGTTCATAGAAGGTGCCGGCAAAGCAGGAGCCTTCGTCGACCAGCGCAATCAGCGAACGGCTGGTCACGTCGATGCGGGCCAGCGTACGGCGCAGGGCACCGATGGTTTCGCGCACCAGCCAGTGGTTCTTGTGCTGCTCCAGCACGGCGTCGGCCTGCACCACGCGGTTGGCGTCCCCGCGTGTCTTCAGCACCCAGGTGCCCACTTCGAGTTCGTTGGTACGCAGGTTCAGGATGGCGTCGTCCAGCTCACGCTGCATCTTCAGCGGCCACCAGTTGGCACCTGCGGCTTCAATGGCTTCAGGGGTGGACTCCACAGCTGCGGCAGGCGCGTTCACCGTGATGGTGGCGATGCGGGTCGTGCGGTCCACCTGCGAGTCCACCGTGCTGTAGTGATAGCCGGCGTCGTCAATGGTGAGCTGCAGCGGGGCCAGTTCAACGCCCTTGCCGCCGGCCCGTGTGGACTGCGCCTTCAGCGCCGCCACTTCGGCGTCCACCAGCGCGCCGAACTGCTGCGGCTTGGCATGGGCGTCGATCAGCTTCCAGTCCTTGGCGCGGTCGGCACGCACGCCTTCGCTGGTGGTGCAGAAAATGTCAGCCAGGTCGCGGCGCACCTTGCGCTTGTCGGTCACGCGGGTCAGGCCGCC
>CAZUJD010000446.1:0-2067 GCA_964620025.1 uncultured Ramlibacter sp.
GTTCTGTTTTGAAACCCTTCGTGAGCACCCGGCCTACAGGGACTGGATCGCCAAACAGGGCTGATGTTCATGGACTGGCTTGACCTGGTTTTTTCTGCCGCGCAGCAATGGTTGTTTGAGGGCGTGGTGCAGCCGCTGATGTTCATGCTGGGCATGGGCAACCTGCTGGAAGACGGCTACGCAGCCACTGGCTGGCTGCTGGTGGGGCTGATCCAGATCACCGTCATGCTGGCTGTCATCGGGCCGCTGCAGCGATGGAGGCCGGTGGAACCGGTCACCGACAGGCGGGCCATCCGCACCGACATTGTCTATACGCTGATCCACCGGTTGGGGCTGTTTCGACTGGCCCTGTTTTTCACTCTGGAGCCTGTCTTCGACAGCCTTTTTGGCGTGTTGCGGGTGGCCGGCGTGCCGACGCTGCACCTGGACGAACTGTGGCCTGGCGTGACAGATGTGGCACTGGCCAGTTTTGTGATCTACCTTGTCGTTTTTGATTTCGCCGACTACTGGATCCATCGCGGTCAGCATGGGTTCAACTGGTGGTGGAACCTGCATTCGCTGCACCATTCGCAGCGCCAGATGACGATGTGGAGCGACAACCGCAATCACCTGCTGGACGATGTGCTGCGCGACAGCCTGCTGGTACTGCTCGCGCAGGCGATTGGCGTGCCCCCGGGGCAGTTTGTGGCGGTGGTCGCATTCACGCAGTTGAGTGAAAGTTTCCAGCATGCCAACCTGCGGCTGTGGTTCGGGCCGATAGGCGAGCGCCTGTGGATCAGCCCCCGATTTCACCGCCTTCATCACAGCGTTGGCATAGGCCATGAAACGGCGGGCCGGGGTACCCTGGGCGGATACAACTTCGGGGTGTTGCTGCCGTGGTGGGACATGCTGTTTGGCACCGTCAATTTCGAGCAGCGCTACGACCCCACCGGCATACGCGACCAGGTGGAGGAGGGCCGCGACTATGGACGCGGGTTCTGGTCGCAGCAATGGCTGGGTGTCAGGCGCCTGTTCGGCAAGGCCTGAATCAGGGGTAACGCGTTATCCTCGCAGGCATGAACCTGCTTCTGGACTCATTCTGGCGCGCAGCCGCGTACTGCGTGCACCCGCGGGTAATCGCGCTGTCTTTTCTGCCGCTGGTGCTGATGGTGGCGCTGGCCCTGGGGTTGGGTTACCTGTACTGGGAGCCGGCCATTGACGGTGTACGGGCCATGCTCGAATCGTCCGACCTGCTCAAAAGCTTCTGGGCCTGGCTGCAGGGCGTCGGTGCAGGCGACCTGAAAGCCGTGGTGGCACCACTGATCGTGATCTTCACCGTGACGCCGGTTATCGTGTTGTTGTCGCTGATCGTGGTTGCGGTGGCCATGACGCCGTCCATGGTGGCCATGGTGGCAGAGCGGCGATTTCCTGCGCTGGAGCGCAAGAAGGGCGGCTCGCTGCTGGTGAGTGTCCTGTGGTCGTTGGGCTCCACCGTGCTGGCGGTCGTGGCGCTGGTGGTGTCGCTGCCGCTGTGGCTGGTCCCGCCGTTGATCCTGGTGTTGCCGCCGCTGATATGGGGTTGGCTGACCTATCGCGTCATGACCTTTGACGCCCTGGCTGACCATGCGAGCGCACCCGAGCGCCGCGAGATTTTCCGCCGGCACAAATCTTCCTTGCTGGGCATCGGTATTCTCACGGGTTACCTGGGCGCCGCGCCCAGCATCGTGTGGGCTTCGGGAGCGCTGTTCGCCGCGGCCTTCGTGATCCTGGTGCCCCTGGCAATCTGGATCTACACGCTGGTGTTCGCGTTTTCGTCGCTCTGGTTTGCCCATTACTGCCTGGCTGCACTGGAAAAGCTGCGGGCTGAAGAGGCTTGCACCCCGCCGCCCGTCATGGCCCAGCCGGACCCGCTAGCATTGCCGGATGGTGCGACTCGAAGTCGCTCTTGTAGCTGAACTAATCAGCCTTCATAGGAGTGCGTTTCCCCTCTGGGAGCGCAACGATTTCCTCCCTGGAAATCACTCAGAAATGGTCGAATTAATGCCACGCATTTTTCGACCGGAGGGGCCCACCTTGGGCCTCCTCGCA
>CAZUJD010000447.1:0-2061 GCA_964620025.1 uncultured Ramlibacter sp.
TGATTCGGACACCAGGTCGATCAAGGTCTTGAGTTTGCGCAAATCCATGCCATCTCCAACGACTGCAAACGAGAAGATCGCGAATTTACATCAATTTGCAGCTTATTTACGCCTACAGCCGTCTTTTTCTTTTATTTTTCCATTGAAGATCGTTGACGGCGATCTCTAGGCCAACCGGGCCCATTGCTGCAGATCGTCCTCGGACACCTTGCCCATTTTACGTTGGGCCACCTCACCTTGGGCATTGAACACGACCGTGAACGGCAACGCACCAGTCAGATTTCCCAATGATTTGCCCAGGTCGGTACCGCCCAGACCGGCCAATCCTACCGGAAAACCAAGCGGCATTTTGCCGAGAAAGGCTTTGACAGGCGTTGGCTGATCAATTGCCAATCCAATCACTTGCCATCCTTTTGCTGAATTTTCCCGGTAAAAGCGATCAAGAAGCGGCAATTCCTCTATGCAAGGCGGACACCAGGTCGCCCAGAAGTTGATCAGCAAGGGCTTGCCGCGCAGACTGGCCAGATGCAGCTGGGTGCCCACGGGTGTATCAAACGAAAGGTTCCACAGCGCATTCTGCGCACCTGCGGAAACGTTGTGGGGTTGGTAGCGCCACCAGGCCAGCACAGAGCCGGCCAGAGCGGCACCTGCGGCCGCCGCGCCAAGTACCAGGCGTCGTCGCGCAGGCAATGCAATGGAAGAAGTCATGCGGAAGTTTAGGTCAGGAGGGCGCGGACCGCGGCCAGGTCACCCCGAGGGGTACGCCCCTTGGCATCGGGCTTGAGCGCGCCGCGCAGGTCGTCGTGGTCGTACACCATCAAATGAACGCCAATGGCTTCGCCAAGCTCCCCGCACGGGCTGGACAGGCTCAGGACCTCAACCGGTTCCCCCTGAAAACCCGTGACTGTGCGGGGCTCATAAACGACGTTGTGGTCGATCAGCGCGATTTCGGCGGACTTGGGGTCGTCACAGAACAGCTGGATATGGATATCGGACAGCCGGGTGGCCGTGCCATGCCAGACGGCGCCGGCCAGATAGGGCCGAAATGGCGCCATGCGCTCCATCCAGGTCAGGGCCAGCCGACGCAGTGCCGCCAGTTCTGCGGGTTGGGTGTCTGCGCAGAACAGCGCGATGTAATCCAGCACCTCATCTTCGACCAGATCGTTGTCGGGCAGGGCCGTGCGGGCATTCAGGCCGAGTTGACGCGCCGCCCGCCGCTTGGCTGGGCCGTATTCCAGCCCTTCTTCGACGACCATCCGGGCCGCAGCGGCCGCTATTTCCTGCTTGCTGTCCATGTGGGGACATTCTGCATTGCCGGGAACCGCCCCACCCCCTACAGTGCTTTTGAACAATCAGGAGACCGCCCGTGAAAAGCACCATGATGGATGTGCCGCTGTCGCTGAACCACTTGCTGGAGCGTGCAGGCCGGCTGTTTGGAGGCAACGAAATCGTCTCCCGCCTGCCAGACAAGTCTTTGCGGCGGCACACTTATGGCGAGTTTTACCGCCGCACGCGTGCACTGGCCGCAGCCCTGTAGGGCCTGGGCCTGAAGCCCGGAGAGCGCGTCGCCACGCTGTGCTGGAACCACCATGCCCACCTGGAATGCTATTTCGGCATACCTGCGGCCGGCGGCGTCATGCACACGCTGAACCTGCGTTTGTCTCCGGACGAAATCGGCTGGATCGCGGGCAATGCCCAGGACCGTTTCCTGGTGGTGGATGACGTGCTGTTGCCGCTTTACCGGCAGTTTGCCCATCTTCACCGCTTTGAAAAGGTGCTGGTGTTTCCCTTCTCCGGCGCAGCGGTGCCTGCGGAATTCACGGACTATGAGGCGCTGCTGATCGCTGCCGATGCGGATCGCTTCCAGTACGCGGCACATGACGAGCATGCGCCTGTGGCCATGTGCTACACATCAGGCACCACGGGACGGCCCAAAGGCGTGGTGTATTCGCACCGCTCCACCATCCTGCACACGCTGGTGGCCAGCCTGGGTGATTTCTGGGGCCTGCGCGGCACGGACGTGGTGATGCCCGTCACGCCCATGTTCCATGCCAACAGCTG
>CAZUJD010000448.1:0-2042 GCA_964620025.1 uncultured Ramlibacter sp.
GGTAGAGGCGCCCGGTGGGGTCGTGCAGCCCGGTCTGGCCCTGGTCGGTGAAATACAGGTTGCCCTGTTTGTCAAAGACCAGGTCGTTCACGCCCTTGAAACTCTCACTGTTGCGCCGCGTGAGGTACGGGCGCACGGCGCCTGTTGTGACGTCCACGGCCATCAGGCCGTTCTTGTAGTCGGTCACCAGCAGCTCGCGCGCTGACAGGAATTTCATGCCGTTGGGTTCGCCGTCCCACTGGGCCACCAGGTCCCATTCACCGCGCGGGTCGATGCGCAAGATGCGGCCGAACGGTATGTCGGTCACATACAGGTTGCCCGCGGTATCGAAAACGGGGCCTTCCAGGAATGAATCCGCCAGCCGGCCGCCCTGGTTGGCGTCGGCCCAGTCGCTGCGCACGCCGGTCTGCCGGTACTTGTCCGGCATGGACGTGAAGACTTCAAAGTCGCGGACGACAGGCGGCGTGGGCTGGTACATGGTGAGGTTACTGCCGCTCGAAGGCGGTGCTGGCTGCCACCTTACCCCAATTCGCCGTGGACTCTTTCAGGATGCGCGCGAACACGGCCGATTCCACGGCGCGCGGGTCGGCGCCCATGTCGGTGGCGAAGTTCTTCATGTCGGCACTCGTCATGGCCTTGGCCACTTCGGTCTGCAGGCGGTCCAGTACGGGCTGAGGCGTGCCCTTGGGCGCCCACAGGCCAGTCCAGTTGACGACGCCGGACCACCTGACGCCCGCTTCCTGGAAGGTGGGCACGTTGGGCAGCGCGGCCAGCCGCGTGTTGCCGCTCACGGCCAGCATGTTCAGCTTGCCGCCCTTCACATTGCCCATCAGGCCGGTGGTGGACGCGATCTGCATGTCGATGGTGCTGGACAGGATGGCCTGCGTCGCCTCGGCCGCGCCCTTGAACGGCACGTGCATGAACTTCACGCCGGCCGCCATGCCCAGCGCCTCGGTCGCAAAGTGAGGCGTGGTGCCGGGCCCGCCCGAGCCGTAGCTCACCTTGGTCGGGTTGGCCTTGGCATCGGCCAGCATGTCGGCCAGCGTCTTGTAGCGCGACGTGCTGGACACCACCAGGCCCATGGGCGCGAACACGTACGCCGCCACCGGCACCAGGTCGTTTGCATGGTCGAACGGCAGCTTCTTGAAGATGTGCGGTATCAGCGAGAACGTCGTGTCGTTGGCCATCAGGGTGTAGCCATCGGCATCGGCGCGCGCCACCTGCTGTGCGCCGATGGTGCCGGTGCCGCCGGGACGGTTCTCGACAAAAAAGCTCTGGCCGGTCTGCTCGGTGAGCTTCTGCGCCATCTTGCGCGTCACCACGTCCACGGCACCGCCGGGCGCGTAGGGCACGACGATCTTCACGGGTTTGGCGGGCCAGGCTTGCGCGTGGGCGCTGGTGGCCAACAGGGATGCTGCGGCGAGCGCAGCCAGGGTCAGGGAGCGGCGGTTCATCTGCATGATCGGGATCCTTTGTCTTTGTCTCAGGCCTGTGTTTCCAGGCGAAGTTCCATCACGGCCAGTACATTGCGGGCGGCGGCTGTGCCCATGTTCACATACGCATCGCGCGTGACGCCGCCGATGTGCGGGCTCAGGATGAAGCCTGGCTGGTTCTGGAACGGATGGGGCGCCGTCATGGGCTCCACCGCAAAGCTGTCCAGGCCGGCCACGGCCACCTGGCCCGACTGCACGGCGGCCAGCAGGGCTGCCTCGTCGATCAGCCCGCCGCGCGCGGTGTTCACCACCATCACGCCACGCTTGCAGCGTGCCAGCGTCGCCGCGTCCAGCAGGTTGCGGTTGTCCGCGGTCAGCGGGCAGTGCAGCGAGATGGCGTCGGCCTCGCGCCAGATCGTGTCCAGGTCCACGGCCTGCACGTAGCCGGGCAGGTCTTTCGCATACGGGTCGTGGCCGATCACACGCATGTCCAGGGCCTGCGCCATGCGCGCAAAGCGCAGGCCGATCGCACCCAGGCCCACCAGCCCGATCGTGCGGCCGGACAGTTCCACGCTTTTGTGCGTGGCCTTGTCCCAGTGGCCCGCGTGC
>CAZUJD010000449.1:0-967 GCA_964620025.1 uncultured Ramlibacter sp.
AACCAGCCCTAACAACCCTCACACCCCCGGCAACGGCAACGCCGTCTTGTACCGCACCTGCTTCAACGCAAAGCTCGAACGGATCTTCTCGATCCCGGGTATCGGCGTCAGCTGCTCCAGGATGAATTTCTCCAATGCGCCCATGTCGGCCACGGCCACGCGGATCAGGTAGTCGCTGTCGCCCGTCATCAGGTAGCACTCCATCACCTCGTCGTGCTCGGCAATGCGGCGCTCAAACTCGGCCAGCGCTTCCTTGCTCTGCTCTTTCAGGCTGATGTTGATGAACACGTTCAACCCCAGCCCCAGGGCCTTCGGGTCGGCCAGTGCCACGTACTGGCGGATCACGCCTGCCGCCTCCAGCGCCTTCACGCGGGTCAGGCAGGGCGACGGGCTCAGGTGCACGCGCTGGGCCAGCGCCACGTTGGTCAGGGCACTGTCTTGCTGCAGCTCGGCCAGTATGCGCAGGTCAATGGCGTCCAGTTGCATGGTTTGCTGTAGATGGGGTGTTGTGCGGCATTTTATGCTGCCGGGGTTTGGTGGAAAGGCATTTTCGCCATCAAATTCCGGTTGCGGCGGCCTACAGTGGCTGGTATGACAGACCACAGCATCACCCGCTTTCTGGCCGGCGACGGCATCGACATCGACCCGGACGAGACCGCCGAATGGCGCGACGCGTTCACGGCGCTGGTGGCCGCGCACGGCCCGGCGCGGGCGCGCTATGTGCTGGACCAGCTGGCCGTGATGGCGCGCACGCCGCAGGTGGCCTGGCAGCCCGAGCTGGTCACGCCCTATGTCAACACCATTGCGGTGGACCAGCAGCCACCCTTTCCCGGTGACCTGGCCATTGAGGAAAAGCTGGCGTCACTGATGCGCTGGAACGCGCTGGCCATGGTGGCGCGGGCCAACGCGGCCTATGGCGAGCTGGGCGGCCACATTGCCAGCTACGCCAGCGCGGCCGACCTGTTCG
>CAZUJD010000449.1:977-2028 GCA_964620025.1 uncultured Ramlibacter sp.
TGGGCTACAACCATTTTTTCCATGCGCGCGATGTGGAGTCGGGTGGCCGCCACGGTGGGGACCTGGTGTTCTTCCAGCCGCACAGCGCGCCCGGTGTGTACGCGCGGGCCTTTCTGGAAGGCCGGCTGACTGAAAACGACCTGGCCCATTACCGGCAGGAGATCACGGCGCCCGCGCAGGGCGCGCGCGGCCTCAGCAGCTACCCGCACCCCTGGCTGATGCCTGATTTCTGGCAGTTCCCCACGGGCTCCATGGGCATCGGGCCGATCAGCTCGATTTACCACGCGCGCTTCATGCGCTACCTGTCGCACCGCAACCTGCTGGACTGTGGCGCGCGAAAGGTGTGGGGCGTGTTTGGCGACGGCGAGATGGACGAGCCCGAGTCCATGAGCGCACTCACGCTGGCCAGCCGCGAGAAGCTGGACAACCTGGTCTGGGTGGTCAACTGCAACCTGCAGCGGCTGGACGGCCCGGTGCGCGGCAACGGCCGCATCATCGACGAGCTGGAAAAGCTGTTTGCCGGCGCGGGCTGGAACGTCATCAAGCTGGTCTGGGGCAGCGACTGGGACGGCCTGTTCGCCCGTGACACCACCGGCGCGCTGACCCGTGCCTTTGCCCACACGGTAGACGGCCAGATGCAGACCTTTGCCGCCAAGGACGGCCGCTTCAACCGCGACAACTTCTTCGGCCAGAACGCCGAGCTGGCCGCGCTGGCCCAGGGCATGACCGACGAGCAGATCGACCGCCTCAAGCGCGGCGGGCACGACCTGGTGAAGATCCACGCGGCCTATGCGGCGGCGGCCCGCCACACCGGCCAGCCCACGGTGATCCTGGCCCACACCAAAAAGGGCTACGGCATGGGCGCCGCCGGCCAGGGCAAGATGACCACGCACAGCCAGAAGAAGCTGGACGAAGCCGCGCTCATCGAGTTCCGCAACCGCTTCAACCTGCCGCTGACCGACGCGCAGGCCACGAATCTGGAGTTTTTCAAACCCGCGCCAGACAGCGCCGAGATGCGATACATGCATGAGCGGCGCGCGAAGCTCGGCGG
>CAZUJD010000450.1:0-2026 GCA_964620025.1 uncultured Ramlibacter sp.
CTGGTGAACGTGTTCGACATCGAGCCCGTGGCCGCCATCGCGCATGAACACGGCCTGCCGCTGGTGATCGACAACACGGTGGCCAGCCCCTACCTGTGCAACCCGTTCGACTTTGGCGCCGACATCGTGGTGCACAGCGCCACCAAATACCTGGGCGGGCACGGCACCACCATGGCGGGCCTGGTGGTCGAATCAGGCAGGTTCGACTGGGGTTCGCCCCTGTCGGCACCGAAGTTCCCCGACATGCTGGAGCCCAGCAAGGCCTACCACGGCGTGAAGTTCCATGAGACCTTCGGCGACTTCGGCTACACCATGAAGGCCCGCATGGAGGTCAACCGCACATTCGGTGCCAGCCTGTCGCCGCTGAATGCCTGGCTGATCCTGCAAGGCATTGAAACCCTGCACCTGCGCATGCAGGCGCATTGCCGCAACGCGCTGGCGGTGGCGCAGCACCTGAGCGAACACCCGCTGGTCAGCTGGGTCAATTACCCCGGCCTGCCGGGCTCTGCCCACCACGCACTGGCGCGCAGGCAGTTCCGCCCGATCGACGGCACGCCGGGCTGCTCGGGCATCCTGACCTTCGGCATCAAGTCAGCGGACCCGGCCCGTGCGGGTGAGCGCTTCATCGACGCCTGCGAATTCATGAGCCACCTGGCCAACATCGGCGACGCCAAGACGCTGGTGATCCATCCGGCGTCCACCACCCACCGGCAACTGGACGAAGCCGAGCTGGCGCGCGCAGGTGTGCGGCCCGACATGATCCGCCTGTCGGTGGGCATTGAAGACGCCGACGACATCCTCTGGGACATCGACCAGGCCCTGCGCCGCGCCGTGTGAGGCGGGCGGCGCGCCATGCAAATCGATCCGGATCTGCACGACTTCATCGAGCAGCAGCAGCGCGAGCTGCCGCCGGTGCGCGACGCGGCGGATACGGCCGCGCAGTTGATGCGCTACGCGGCTTTGTCGCGTCGCCTGCCGTCGGTGCTGGTTCCGGTGACCAGCGGCGATTTCAAGCTGCGCCCCGGTGGCAAGCCGCTGCCCGCACGCATGCACTGGCCCACGGGCGCGCAGGCGCCGGTGCTGATGGCCTGGTTTGTGGGTGGCGGCTGGGCCGCCGGCGACCTGGACAGCCATGACGGCCTGTGCCGCCAGATTGCACACGACCTGGGGGTCGCCGTGGCCTGCGTGCAGTTGCCGCCCGCGGCCGGTCAGCCGCTGCTGCAAAGCAGCGAATCCGCGCTGCTGGCGCTGCGCACGCTGCTGGAGGGCCGCGGCAAGCTGGGCGTGCACCCGCAACGGCTGCTGGTCGGCGGTGACGGCAGCGGCGGCCACGCCGCCCTGCAGGCCGCATGGCGCCTGGCCCGCCTGCAGCCGGCCAGTGTGGACGCGGTGCTCGGCCTGTGCCCGCTGGTCAAGCCCGACTTCAACACGGCCAGCTACATCCGCTGCGCTTCATCACCGGTGTTTTCCCGCGCGGACGCAGTCCGCGCCTGGCACAGCTTCCTGCACGGCCAGTGGGACCTGTGGGACGAGCGCGCGGTGCTGATGCACGGCAACGCCCCCCTGCAGACGCCGCCGGTCACTGTGCTCGTGGCGGCCGAACAGGATGTGGCGCATGACGACGCCATCCAGCTGCACGACTGGCAGCGCTCGGTGGGTGCGCGCTGCGAGTTCCTGGGCGCGCCGCGCATGACGCACGACTTTGCCCGCATGCAGCATGCCAGCGACAAGGCCCGCAAGCTCATGAAGGACGCTCTGGACATGTTTGCCGAGATAGCCGGGCTGCGGCCCTGAGGCTTGCGCCTGCGACAATCGGGGCATGAGCTTCGCCCCCCTGCAAAACGACACCTTCCTGCGCGCCTGCTGGCGACTGTCCACCCCCCACACCCCCGTCTGGCTGATGCGCCAGGCCGGCCGCTACCTGCCCGAGTACCGGGCCACGCGCGCCAGGGCCGGCAGCTTCATGGGCCTGGCCACCAACACCGACTACGCGACCGAGGTCACGCTGCAGCCGCTGCAGCGCTAC
>CAZUJD010000451.1:0-2014 GCA_964620025.1 uncultured Ramlibacter sp.
CCTGCTGCAGCTGAACAAGGCCGAGCGCGCGCTGCTGCTGTACGGCACGCTGGCGCGCTACCAGCGTGATCTGCGAAGCATCCTGGTGGAGTTCAAGGTCAACAACGCACCGGAAGCCTACGCCGCCATTGCCGACATCGCCGGTGTGAGCGCCGCCGAGGTGGGCGAGGCATTGCGCGCAGGTTCGCGGCTGGAGCGCATTGGCCTTGTGGAAAACCTGATCTCCGAACACAACATCACCGATCTGGCCGACCTGATGAAGGTCAGCGAAAAGCTGCCCCCGGTGCTGATGCGCGAGTACCGCGACCAGAACGAGCTGATGGCGGTGTTCACCCGCCCGTCGGCCAAGAGCACGCTGGGCCTGGGGGATTTCAGCTTTGTCGAGGAAGACGCCCAGGTACTGTGCGCACTGCTTCGCAATGCCGTGGCCCGCAAGGAACCCGGCGTCAATGTGTTGCTGTACGGCCCGCCGGGCACTGGCAAGACCGAACTGGCCAAGGTGGTGGCACAGGCCGCGGGGCTGGAGCTGTTCGAGGTGGAGTACGCCGACCGCGACGGCAATTCGCTCAGCGGACGCGACCGCTACCGATCGTTGCAGATTGCCCAGGTGTTCCTCAAGGGCAGTGCCCAGGCCGCACTGCTGTTTGACGAAGTGGAAGACGTCTTCCCCCCGATCTCCAGCGAGGCGGCGCAGCTGCTGGCACGGGCCGAGCAGATTGCTGCTCCAGCCAATGGCTCGGTCAGCGGCAAGGCCTGGGTCAACCAGATCCTGGAGTCCAACGCCGTGCCCACGATCTGGGTGACCAACCGCATCGAACAGATCGATCCGGCCTTCCGGCGGCGGTTTGCCTACCACCTGGAGCTCAAATCGCCGCCTCCAGGCGCACGCGAAGTCCTGGTGCGCAAGACCCTGGAAGGCGTGGCGGTCACGGAAGCGTTTGTCGCCAAGCTGACGGCGCGCAAGGGCCTGACCCCCGCGCAGATCCGCACGGCAGTGCGCTTTGCCGGGCTGGCCCAGGCCGGCAAGGCCACGACCGAGGCGCTGATCGAGCGTCAGCTTCGAAACGCCGATCAGGCGCTCGGCAACAAGCAGCAGGGCGCAGGTGAGCGCCGCAGCGTCACCACCTACGACCTGGACATGCTCAATGTGGAGTCTCGCTTCGAAATCCCGCGCATCGTGGCGGCATTGCAGGCGCGCGGGCACGGCACCTTGTGTTTTTACGGGGCGCCGGGCACGGGCAAGACAGCGCTGGCCGAGCACGTGGCCAGGGCACTGGACCGCCCGCTGATCATCAAGCAGGCCAGTGACCTGATGAGCAAGTTCGTCGGCGAGACCGAGCAGAACATGGCGGCCATGTTCCGCGAGGCCGAATCGGAAAAGGCCGTGCTTTTGCTGGACGAAGCCGACAGCTTCCTGCAGGACCGCCGCGGCGCCCAGCGTACCTACGAGGTGACCGAGGTCAACGAAATGCTGCAGGGCATGGAGCGCTTTGGCGGCATTTTCATCTGCACCACCAACCTGCTGGACCGGCTGGACCAGGCGGCGCTGCGCCGGTTCACCTTCAAGATCAAGTTCATGCCGCTCACGGCCTTGCAGCGCGAAGCCATGTTTGTTACCGAGGCGCTGGCTGGCGATGCGTCGCTCATGACCGGCGAGCTGCGCACCCGCTTGGCCCGGCTGGAGCAGCTGTGCCCCGGTGACTTCGCGGCCGTGAAGCGTCAGGTGGACATCCTGGCTGCGGAATTCAGCGCGGCAGAGTTCCTGGACCAGCTGGAAGCCGAGCACCGCATCAAGCCCGAGGTGCGCGAGTCCCGGGGGATGGGATTCATGCAGTAGGCGGTGCCTGCTGACCCGGCGTCAGGCGGTGGCGCCCACGACCCGCAGGACCTCTTCGCCGTAGGCTTCCAGCTTCTTGGTGCCGATGCCGCTCACACCCTGCAGGTCCTGCAGCGATTGCGGTTCCAGCGCTGCAATGGCCGCCAGCGTCGCGTCGTGAAAGATCACGTAGGCGGG
>CAZUJD010000452.1:0-2007 GCA_964620025.1 uncultured Ramlibacter sp.
GTCGGTGGCATCAAGATCTATTTGTTCCAAAGTCACTTAAATTATGGAATAAAAATACAGTGAAAGAAACTTGAGAAATAATATTCCGTAAAAATGAAAAAGTCGATCTGAAATTCAACGATGACCGGCCTACAGTGGCAGCACTGCAAAACACCGGAGGCACCCCATGTGCGGCATCGTCGGCGCGGTTTCCACCCGCAACATCGTCCCCATCCTTGTCCAGGGCCTGCAACGGCTCGAATACCGCGGCTACGACTCGTGCGGCGTGGCCGTCTGGCGCGACGGCCTGCAGCGTGCGCGCAGCACGTCCCGCGTGGCCGAGCTGCTGGAGCAGGTGGGCAAGGACGCCATTGAAGGCGGCACCGGCATTGCCCACACGCGCTGGGCCACCCACGGCGCGCCAGCGGTGCACAACGCGCACCCGCATTTCAGCCACGGCACGGGAGCCGATGCCGCCAGCCGCCCGGGTCGCATTGCCCTGGTGCACAACGGCATCATCGAAAACCACGACGAGCTGCGCGCGGCCCTGCAGGCCAAGGGCTATGTCTTCACCAGCCAGACCGACACCGAAGTCATCGCGCACCTGGTCGACAGCCTGTACGACGGCGACCTGTTCGAGGCGGTGAAGGCCAGCGTCAGGCAGCTGCACGGCGCTTATGCCATTGCCGTGTTTTGCAAGGACGAGCCGCACCGCGTGATCGGCGCGCGCGCCGGCTCGCCGCTGATTTTGGGCGTGGGCAAAGAGGGCGGTGAAAACTTCCTGGCCAGCGACGCCATGGCCCTGGCCGGCGTGACGGACCAGATCGTCTACCTGGAAGAGGGCGACGTGGTGGACATGCAGCTGGGTAAATACTGGATCGTGGACCGCGCGCACAAGCCCGTTGCAGCCGGCCAGCGCCCCGTGCGCACCGTGCAGGCCCACAGCGGCGCGGCCGAGCTGGGCCCGTACCGCCACTACATGCAAAAAGAGATTTTTGAGCAGCCGCGCGCCACGGCCGACACGCTGGAGGGCGTGGTGGGCATCACGCCCGAGCTGTTTGGTGACGGGGCGTTTGGTGTGTTCAAGGAGATCGACTCCGTGCTGATCCTGGCCTGCGGCACCAGCTATTACAGCGGCTGCACCGCCAAATACTGGCTGGAGAGCATTGCCAAAGTGCCCACCCAGGTCGAGATCGCCAGCGAATACCGTTACCGTGAATCGGTGCCCAACCCGCGCACGCTGGTGGTCACCATCACGCAGTCGGGCGAGACAGCCGACACCCTGGCCGCGCTGCGCCACGCGCAGGGCCTTGGCATGCAGCACACGCTGACCATCTGCAACGTGTCCACCTCGGCCATGGTGCGTGAATGCAAGCTGGCCTACATCACCCGCGCCGGGGTCGAGATCGGCGTGGCGTCCACCAAGGCCTTCACCACCCAGCTGGCGGGCCTGTTCCTGCTGACGCTGGCGCTGGCCCAGGTCAAGGGCCGCTTGAGCGACGAAGACGAGGCCAGGCACCTGAAGGCCATGCGTCACCTGCCCGCCGCGCTGCAGGCCGTGCTGGCGCTGGAGCCGCAGGTGATCAGCTGGGCGGAGGATTTTGCGAACAAGGAAAACGCGCTGTTCCTGGGCCGCGGCCTGCATTACCCCATTGCGCTGGAAGGCGCGCTCAAGCTGAAAGAGATCACCTACATCCACGCCGAGGCCTATGCCGCCGGCGAGCTCAAGCACGGCCCGCTGGCCCTGGTCACGAGCGAGATGCCGGTGGTCACCGTGGCGCCCAACGACGCCCTGCTGGAAAAGCTCAAGAGCAACATGCAGGAAGTGCGCGCGCGCGGCGGCGTGCTGTATGTGCTGGCCGACGGAGACACCCGAATCGAAAGCAGCGAAGGCGTGCATGTGATCCGCATGCCCGAGCACTATGGCGAGCTGTCACCCCTGCTGCACGTGGTGCCGCTGCAGATGCTGGCGTACCACACCGCCCTGGCGCGCGGCACCGATGTGGACAAGCCGCGCAACCTGGCCAA
>CAZUJD010000453.1:0-223 GCA_964620025.1 uncultured Ramlibacter sp.
TGCGCCGTGTGCGCGGCGACATGGGCCTGACCAACGTGCAGGTCATGGTGCCGTTCGTGCGCACGCTGGGCCAGGCCGACCGCGTGACGAAGCTGCTGGGTGAGCATGGCCTGAAGCGCGGCGAAAACGGGCTGAAGATCATCATGATGTGCGAGGTGCCGAGCAACGCCATCCTGGCCGATGACTTCCTGAAGTACTTTGACGGCTTCTCGATCGGCTCCAA
>CAZUJD010000453.1:233-2005 GCA_964620025.1 uncultured Ramlibacter sp.
ACGCTGGGTCTGGACCGTGATTCCGGCCTGGAGTTGCTGGCGGCAGACTTTGATGAACGGGACCCTGCCGTCAAGGCCATGCTCAGCCGCGCCATCAAGGCTTGCAAGGACCAGGGCAAGTATGTCGGCATTTGCGGACAGGGCCCCAGCGACCACCCCGATTTTGCGCAGTGGCTGGCCGACGAGGGCATCGCGTCCATCTCGCTGAACCCTGACAGCGTGATCGAAACCTGGAAGCGTCTGGCAAATACCTAGGAGCGCAGCGCGGCACCGGTGCGATGATCGCCCGATGCCCGCCGCCCCAGAAGATCCCGCCTACACCGCCTACAAACGCCGCCTGCACCGCAACCTGGTTCTCTACATCGTGGGCCTGGCGGCGTTCCTGCTGTTCATGGCCTGGGCTGAACGCATGGGCATGTCCAAGGTCTGGCTGGGCCCGATCTTCCTGTTCTCCACCGTCATGATTTATGCGGGCATCGGCATCTATGGCCGAACGTCCGATGCCGAAGAGTACTACGTGGCGGGCCGGCGAATCCCGCCGGTGTACAACGGCATGGCCGCAGCGGCCGACTGGATGAGTGCCGCTTCCTTCATCAGCCTGGCAGGCGGGTTGTACCTGCAGGGGTTTTCCGGTACCGAAGCGCAGCCAGGCGGCCTGGCCTATGTACTGGGCTGGACGGGGGGCTTCTGCCTGGTGGCCCTGCTGGTGGCGCCTTACCTGCGTCAGCTCAAGCTGTACACCGTGCCCGACTATTTCGGCCTGCGCTTTGGTGGTCGCTGGCCGCGCCTGATCGCTGCATTGGCCGCTGTGCTGTGCTCTTTCACTTATGTGGTGGCGCAGATTTATGGGGTGGGCCTGATTGCGTCGCGCATGACCGGCGTGCAGTTCGAAATCGGCATCCTGCTCGGGTTGGGTGGTGTGCTGCTGTGCTCCTTTCTGGGAGGGATGCGGGCTATCACCTGGACCCAGGTTGCGCAGTACATCATCCTGCTGCTGGCCTTCCTGATACCGGTGTCATGGCTGGCCTACAAGCAGCTGGGCAATCCGCTGGCGCCGCTGGTGTACGGCAAGCAGATCGAGAAGATCACCGAGATGGAGAAAGTCCTGCAGGACGCCCCGGCCGAACGCCAGGTGCGCGAGGTTTTTGCCCAGCGGGCCAGGGAATACGAGGATCGGCTCAAGGACATTGACGCTGCACTGCGCCGTGAGCGTGCGGCTGCACAGGAGCGCGTGCGTGCGCTCAAGGCACGCGACGCTGATTCCGCCCTGATCGTTGCCGCAAGCCGTGAGCTGGCAGCCGTGCCGCGCGATGCAGCGGCGGCGCGGGACATGTGGACCCGCGCCATGCTGGAAAGCCAGGAGCGCGCCAAACCGCTGGGCGGACTGCCACCGCACAGCCAGGCATTTGCCGGCGACCCCCAGGGTACGCTGGCCCAGCAGCAGGCGTTTGGCAATTCGCGCCTGAATTTCCTGGCGCTGATGTTTTGCCTGATGGTGGGTACAGCCGGTTTGCCGCACCTGCTCACACGGTTTTACACCACCCCCACCGTGGCCGAGGCGCGTTCGTCGGTGGCGTGGTCGTTGTTCTTCATTGCATTGCTGTACCTGAGCGCGCCCGCCCTGGCCGTACTTGTGAAGTTCGAGGTCATGCAGGGCCTGGTAGGCAGCAGCTTTGACACCCTGCCGTCCTGGATAGGGCAGTGGGCCAAGGTGGATCCGGCGCTGATCTCGGTGGCCGATGTCAATGGCGACCGCATCCTGCAGTTTGGCG
>CAZUJD010000454.1:0-2001 GCA_964620025.1 uncultured Ramlibacter sp.
GTCACCGGCCGCGATGCGCTGGCCCTGGCGCGCCAGGCGCTGGGCAATCCACTGCGGCAGCGCAGCGCGCTCCACCGGATCCACCTGGATGGTGATGCCATAGCTCTCCAGCGCACCGAACCAGGCGCCGCCTTTTGTCATTTTGTCCAGCCGCGGCAGGATCACCAGCGTCAGCGTGCTGTCGTTGCCCTGGGAGCTTTCAGCCAGCTGCTGCAGCGCCGGGCTGCCTTCCTTGCCCGGCTTGCCCGAGGGAATGCGGATTTCCACGACCTGCTTGTCGGCAAACAGGCTCAGGCTGCCGCCGGCGGCAAGTACTTCGCTCCAGTCGAAATGCGCACCCGCGACCGTGTGCACGGTACGTTCGGTATAGCCTTGCCCGCGCGCGTGAGCACGGATGGCGTCGGCCGCCTCCTGGATCAGCAGTGGTTCATCGCCGTGCAACGTGTACAGCGGCTTGAGGCCGCGTTGCAGGTGCTGGCTGAGCTGGGCGGCGGCAAGCTGCATGGACTGGTGCCGGGCTAGAGGCTCTTGACGGCGGCCAGCCGGCGCATGAGCTGCTGCACGATGTCGGTCTGCATGTCGCGGTACAACAGGGCCTCTTCGGCCTCCTTGGCCAGTACGGCCGATTCGCTGAAGCTGATGTCGCGCTGCTGCAGGATTTCAGTGGCGGGAATCAGCTCGCGGCCGTCGCGGCCGCGCAGCCTGAACTGGAAACGCAAGCGCAGCTGGAACTCGCGCACCTGGCCGGAGGCATTCAGGCCGACCACGACTTTTTCGCGCTGCTCCTGCAGCACGTCCAGCAGCACCTGGGCCGTGGCCATCTGCACGGCCGGCACCACGCGCACTGCATCGCTGGCTGCAATGCTGCGCTTGAGTTCATTGCCCAGCGTGGAGCTGTCGGCCGTGCCGATGAAGATGCTGTTGAACGCAAAATCGGGCGCGCGGCGCAGCTGGAAGCCGCAGGCACCCAGGGTTGCAGCAAGCGGCAGGACCAGCAACAGGCGGCGTTGCGTCATGGCTAGATCACCACGTTGACGAGCCGCCCCGGCACCACGATCACTTTTTTGGGCGCGGCGCCGTCGGCCTGCTTGATGAATGCTTCGCTGGCCAGGGCGATCTGCTCGATCAGCGCCTTGTCGGCCGCTGCCGGCACGTGGATCGCGCCGCGCAGCTTGCCATTGACCTGGAGCATCAGCTCGATCTCGTCCTGCTTGAGCGCATCTTCGTCCACCCTCGGCCAGGGCGCATCCAGCAGGTCGCCCTGCTGGGCGGCATAACCCAGCGCCTGCCAGAGTTCGTGCGCGATGTGCGGGGTCACCGGGTACAGCGTGCGCAGCAGGATGCCAAAGCCCTCGCGAACCGCGGCGGCGTCCCCGGGTGCATTGCCCTTGAAGCCCTCCAGGGCGTTCAGCAGCTTCATGGCGCCGGAGACGACCGTGTTGTATTGCATGCGCTGGTAGTCGTAGTCGACCTGCTTGAGCACGGTGTGGATTTCCAGGCGCAATGCCTTGGCGTCCTTGCCGTAGGCCGCTTTCGCATCCGTGCCAGTGCCGACCTTCGCGCCGAAGTTCCACACCCGGCGCAGGAAACGGTAGCTGCCCTCCACGGCCGAGTCGTTCCACTCCAGCGTGGCCTCGGGCGGCGCGGTGAACATGGTGTACAGCCGCGCCGTGTCGGCCCCGTATTTTTCGATCAGGTCCTGTGGGTCCACGCCATTGTTCTTGCTCTTGCTCATGGTGCCCACGCCTTCGTAGGTCACCAGGGAACCGTCGCTCTTGAGCTTCGCGCCGGTCACTTTGCCGTGTTCGTCGTGGATGTCTTCCACGTCGGTGGGCCAGAAATACTCGATGCCGCCCTTGTCACCCTTGCGCGAATAGATATGGTTCAGCACCATGCCCTGCGTCAGCAGCCTGGTAAAAGGTTCGTCAATCTTCACCAGCCCCAGGTCGCGCATGACCTTGGTCCAGAAGCGCGCGTACAGCAGGTGCAGGATGGCGTGTT
>CAZUJD010000455.1:0-1994 GCA_964620025.1 uncultured Ramlibacter sp.
GGGGGGCCGAAGGTGAAAAAATTCGCGCAGACGCCGACCGCCAGCGTGAAGTGGCCGTTGCCAACGCCTATCGTGACGCCCAGAAGATCAAGGGTGAAGGCGATGCCGAAGCCGCACGGATCTATGCCGAAGCATTCGGCCGTGATCCGCAGTTTGCGCAGTTCTACCGGAGCCTGGACGCCTACAAGGCGAGCTTCAACAAGAAGAGCGATGTGATGGTGGTGGACCCGTCGTCATCCGAATTCTTCCGGACCTTCCGCAACGGCGGCGGCAGCGCGGCGGCACCGGCCAAGAAGTAACTTGGACAGCGACACCTTCTGGGCTGCGCTTGCCCTGGTGCTGGTGCTGGAGGGGCTGTTTCCCCTGCTGTCACCCGGTGGCTGGCGAGCCATGTTCCAGAAACTGCTGGCTCTTGCGGACGGCCAGTTGCGTTTTTTCGGGCTGCTCAGCGTCCTGGGAGGACTGATCCTGTTGTGGCTTGTGAGCTGAAGTGGGCATGCCACGGCGGACCAGTTCCGCGAGACCGGTAAAATACCGTTTTTAACAGCCCCCCAAAATCCCATGTCCGCCTGGGTCCTGCCGGATCACATCGCCGATGTACTGCCTTCCGAGGCCCGGCATATCGAAGAACTCCGCCGAGAATTGCTCGACACCGCCCGTGGCTATGGCTACGAGCTGGTGATGCCGCCTTTGCTGGAGCACCTGGAGTCATTGCTCACCGGCACCGGCGAAGCGCTGGACCTGCAGACCTTCAAGCTGGTTGACCAACTGTCGGGCCGCATGATGGGTTTGCGCGCGGACACCACGCCACAGGTGGCCCGCATTGATGCGCACCTGCTCAATCGCCAGGGCGTGACACGGCTGTGCTACTGCGGCCCTGTCCTGCATACGCGTCCTGACCGGCCCCATGCCACGCGTGAGCCGCTGCAATTCGGTGCAGAAATCTACGGCCATGCCGGGCTGGAGGCGGATCTGGAGGCGTTGCTGCTGGCGCTGGATTGTCTCAAGGCGGCCAGGGTGCGCGATGCCATTGTGGACATGGCCGATGCCAGGATCGTGCGCTCGTTGTTGGCCTCTGTGACACTGGATGCCGCAGCATTGGGACGCCTGCATGCCGCCCTGGCCGCCAAGGACACCAGCGAACTCCAGTCGCTTACCCGCAGTTTTCCGGTGGCCGTCCGCGAGGGTCTGCTAGCCTTGACCCGGCTGTACGGTGACGCTGCCGTACTGGCAGAGGCTGAACGTGTCCTGCCGGCTTCCACGGGCCTGAGCGAAGCGCTGGCAAGCCTGCGCTGGCTGTCGCAGCACCTTGAGGGCACGCGCGTGCTGTTCGACCTGGCAGACCTTCGCGGCTATGCCTACTACAGCGGTGTGCGGTTTGCCATTTATACCGGGGGCGCCAGCGATGCGCTGGTTCGCGGCGGGCGCTATGACGAGGTTGGCGCCGTTTTCGGCCGCAACCGGCCTGCTGCAGGTTTCAGCCTGGACGTGCGGGAACTGGTGGGCGTGGTCCAGCCACGTCAGTTGCGTGCCGCCATCCGGGCCCCCTGGAGCGAAGCTTCTGACCTGCGCGCGGCCATCGCGGCCTTGCGGGGTCGTGGCGAAACCGTGGTCTGCGTGCTGCCAGGCCATGAAAGCGAAGTCGATGAGTTCCACTGTGACCGTGAGCTGGTTCAGGCTGCCGGTCAGTGGGTCGTGAAAGCCCTTTGATGAATCCAATAGTCCAGATGAAAAAGACAACCGGTCGTAACGTAGTGGTCGTCGGCACCCAGTGGGGCGATGAAGGCAAGGGCAAGCTGGTGGACTGGCTGACCGAAATGGCGCAGGGCGTTGTCCGCTTCCAGGGCGGCCACAACGCCGGCCACACGCTGGTGATCAACGGCGTCAAGACCGCACTGCACCTGATTCCCAGCGGCATCATGCGTCCGGGCGTCAAGTGCTACATCGGCAACGGTGTGGTGTTGTCGGCGGCCAAGCTGTTCGAGGAAATTGAA
>CAZUJD010000456.1:0-1970 GCA_964620025.1 uncultured Ramlibacter sp.
TGCAGGCTGCCGTCAAGCTGGGTGCGCCCTTGAACCGAGCGTATTTGTAGGCCCGGGCTGTCCAGGTGCAGTTCGCCATCGAGCTGCAAGGTGTTCCAGGGCGTGCCCAGCCCGGCCAGCACCGCCGTGGGCCATCGGCTCTGGCCTGCGGCCAGCGTCCACTCAACGCCACCTGCCACCGGCCGCAGCAAGCTGCTGAGGCCCTGAGGCGCGCAGCACGGGGCCTGCAAGACCAGGCGCAGTGCCGGACCTTGTGACCAGGTGGGCAGCAGCTTCCAACGCACGCCTTGGGGCAGGGCCGCTTGATCGCGGCTGCCTGGTCCACCGGTCAGCAGCAGGTCGGCCTCACCTGTCCAGAGCGTGCCGCGCGGGTTGACCAGCAACACGCGCCCGCCACTGGCCGATTCCAACGCCATGCCCAGCCAACGTGCCGGCGCGAACACCACCAGCGCCAACAACAGTCCAAACAACGCCGCCAGGGTGGCGGTGCGCCAGGGCGCGTGGCCGGCGCTCATGGGGCGTTGCCCAACGCGGGGCCGCCCAGCACCACACTCCCACTCCAGCGCAGCGTGGTGCCTTCACCGCTGCGCTGCAATTGCACTTCCTGTGGCAGCAGGTGGGCGTTGAGGCGCGCCTGCGCCAGCCAACGCGCCAGGGCGTCGGGCGGGGTAGCGTTCAGGCTGACCGTGGCGCGGTTGCCCGCCACGGCCACGCGGGTGGTCGCGCCCAAGGTTTGCTGGGTGGCTTGCTCCAGTGCCCGCACGGCCTCGGCACGCGTCAGGGCCTGCGCACCGCGCTGGTTTTGCAGGGCCTGGGCCTGGTTGGCCAGGGCGCGCACTTCGGCCAATTGGGCGTCCGCTAACCTGTGTTGCTCTGGTGCCGCGCGCAGAGTGCGCAGGGCTGGCGCCAGGGCCACGGCCCACAGCAGGTAGGCGGCCACCACCACCAATGCCAGCCCCACGGCCGCGCGCTCGCGGGGTTGCAGGCCCTGGAAGAGGGCGCTCAGGGAGCGGGTTTTGCTCGAAGAGGTGGCGACCATCAGGGGAGGGCTTTCAAGGTCAGCACCGGCGGCTCGCCAGCGAGTTGCACGTTCCAGCCGGAGGCTTGCAGCTGGGCTTGCCAGTCGGGCCCGGCGCCCGGCGCCGTTCGAAAACCCGTCAACGTGACCAGCCCGGGGCCATAGCTCAGCGTGTCCCATTGAGGCGACGCGGGCGCAAGCGCTTGTAGCAGGGCTTCGAGGTCGCGTGGCGAGGCTTCGCCGCCCAGTTGGCGCAAGTCGGCCAGGGCGCGGCGCATCTGCACCGGCGCATCCAGCACCAGCGTCACCTGGGGGAAGGTCTGGGTCAGCGTTTGACGCGTCTGGGCCTGTTTTGCGGCCAGTGCCTGCTGGCTGCGCCAGGCGGTGATGTTGAGTGCCGCCACCTGCAAGAGCACCAATGCCACCAGGCCCCACCGCGCTGGGCGCCATGCGGGTGCGTGCCACAGGCCACGGCCGGTTTCGCGCAGCCAGTGGCCGCGCCGCGCTTGTGCGGTTTGGCTGAACTCGAATTGCGCCAGATCCCACGGACCCTGGGTGCTGCGCAGCAGCAGTTCGGCGCCGCTCACGATGTCGGGCGCGCGTTGCAGTGCCGCTTCGGCTTGGGCGGCGCACGCCGGTTCGCTGGAGCAGGTGGGCGCGCTGGTCTCGCCTTCGGCGACGCTGTACAGCAGCGCTTGCCATTTGGCGGGCGGCGTGTCGTTGTGCCACGGCGCACACACCACACCCAGCGGTCCAGCGCTCGCCAGCCAGGTCTGTCCTCGGTGTTCGAACGCGCGCAGGACCAGGCCCGGCTGCGGCGCCATCATGGGCACCACGCGCGACACGGAGCGCCCACTGGCCCGCAACGCGGCCAGGGCGGCGCGCAGCCAATCGGCCCGCAGGGCCGCCACCCACAGGGTCTGGCCGGGCCGAGCGCCTGGCGCCAAGGCGA
>CAZUJD010000457.1:0-1952 GCA_964620025.1 uncultured Ramlibacter sp.
GGCGCCCAATGTCATCCTGATTGGCGAAATCCGCGACGCGGACACGATGAAACACGCCATCACCTTTGCCGAAACCGGCCACCTGTGCCTGGCCACCCTGCACGCCAACAACGCCAACCAGGCCATCGACCGCATTGTCAATTTCTTCCCGATCGAAAAGCACGAGCAGGTGCGCAACGACCTGGCGCTGAACATGCGCGCCATCATCTCGCAACGGCTGGTGCGCAAGATGGCCGGCGGGCGCGCCGCGGCCATCGAAATCCTGCTGAGCACGTCCACCTCGCGCGATGCCATATCCAAGGGCGAAGTCGGCCAGCTGAAGGAAATCATGAAAAAGTCGAAAGAGCTGGGCATGCAGACCTTCGACCAGTGCCTGTACGACCTGTACGACCGCGGTGACATTGCGCTGCAGGAACTGCAGGTCAATTCCGACGCCAAGAGCGAACTGATGCTGCGGCTGAAGCTCAACAGCAAACGCTTCATCCGCGAAGAACTGCCCGGTGGCGACGCGGCCACGGGCGGCCTGTCGCTGCAGGTCGACAAGGAGCCCGAGGAAGAAGAAAGCACCGGCCCGCTGGTGGTCAACATCAGGAAGCCCGAGCCCAAACCCGCCGCTGCAGCGCCGGCCCCGGCCCGGCCGCCGGCCGCGCCACTGGAGCTGTCGCTGGAAGACAAGCCCGAACCGCCGCCGCCGCCGGCCAGGCCCTGAACCAACCCCGGGGACATGCATGGACGAATTTGACGCCATCGAGGACCACTTTGCCGGCTACGCCCGCAAGCTGGCGGATGACCCGGCCGCCCGGCTGGACGCGCTGCGCCAGTGCTCGTTCTTTCAGCCGATACCGGACGAATGGCTGCAGCGCATCAGCGCCATGGCGCAGATCAGGACCTTTCATTCCGACGTGCGCATCACTTCGCAGGACGAGGAGATGAAGGCGTTCTACGTGATCCTGTACGGCGCAGCCGACGCCTACCGCAACGGCAAGGTGGTGGGCACCATTGAAACCGGCGACTGCTTTGGCGAAGGCATTTTTTTCACCGACGGCAACATCACCACATCAGCCACCGTGATCGCCGACGACAAGATCATCGCCGCCGAATTCAGCCAGCCCGTGATCGACGCGCTGCGCGCTGACCCCAAGGCCATGGTGAGCATGGACAAGGCCCTGCTGCTGGCGCTTTTCAAGAAGCTCAAGGGCGCCAACCAGAAGATCGAGAGTTTGATGCTGGGGGCGTGAGCCGACCCGTCATCCCGTACAAGTTCAAGCATAAGCAGTTCGAGGCGGCGTGGCCCGCGGGGCAGCATGAGTGCCCGACAGGGCCGATACGATTACCACCCCATGACCGTCGCCGACTGCCCGTTACCACCCCAGACTGCCATCGACCCCAGGCTGGTCGCGGGCGCGGCGTTCGTCGACGCGCAGCAGGTGGCGCTGCGGCGCGGCAGCGCGACGACGGTGGACCTGTTCTTTGCAGTCTTTGGCCATCATCCGGCCTGGCTCAAGGCCCTGCTGCTGCTCAGGCACCGGGTTGGCGCGTGGTGCGGCCTGCAGGGGGCCGCCACGGCCGAGATCGTCAGCCCCCGGCGGGCAGCGCGCTACAGCGTGGGGCAGCGCATCGGCCCGTGGCCCATCTACCACCTGGGTGACCACGAGCTGGTGGCCGGGCGGGACAACCGGCACCTGGACTTCAGGGTGTCGGTGCTGCGGCGGGCGGACGGCCAGGGCGCCTGGGCCGTGGTGTCGACCGTGTGCGTGACCCACAACACGGTGGGCCGGCTGTATCTGCGGGCCATCGCGCCCCTGCACCGCTGGGGCATGCGGCGCCTGCTGCAACGCGCCAGTGCCGCCGGCCGGCTGTAGCGGTCTGGCCGGCCCGGGCGGGTAGCCCCGGCCCGCCCCTAGAATGCGCCCCTCATGTTCAAAAATGCCTGTTACTTCCGGATTGCGGAC
>CAZUJD010000458.1:0-1945 GCA_964620025.1 uncultured Ramlibacter sp.
GGCGCGGGCCTTCTCCTCGTCGCGGCGGGCGCCGCCGATCAGCGCATCGAAGCGGAACTCCTCGATCGCCTCCAGCAGCGTCACCGACTGGTGCACGTTGCGACTCTCGCCCGGGTGGGCCAGACGCACGGTGCCGCGCTTCATGGAGTCTTCCACGCTGCGCACGATCAGCTCGGCGCCCAGTTCCTTCGCACGCTGGTCGCGAAAGTCCGTGACCTCGGGGAAGTTGTGGCCGGTGTCGATCATCAGCAGCGGGTAGGGGATGCGGCCCTTGCCAAAGGCCTTTTCGGCGCATTTGAGCAGCACCAGTGAGTCCTTGCCACCCGAGAACAGCAGCGTGGGTCGCTCGAACGTGGCCGCCACTTCGCGCAGGATGAAGATGGTTTCTTCTTCCAGGGCGTCCAGGTGGCGGTTGCTCAGGTGCGTGAGCAGTTGGGGTTCTGTGCGGGCGTTCATGCGGCCACCTTTTCTTGCGGTTCGTCGTTTTTCAGGTGCAGGCCGCATTCCTTGGCAGCCTCGTCTTCCCACCACCAGCGTCCGGCGCGGAAATCCTCGCCCAGGCTGATGGCGCGCGTGCAGGGCGCGCAGCCGATGCTGGGGAAAAACTCGTCATGCAGCGGGTTGTAGTCCACACCGTTGACGCTGATGTAGTGCCACACATCGCCCCAGGTCCAGGCCGACAGCGGGTTGAACTTGACGCGGCCCAAGGCGGCGGGTGAGCCGCCGTTCCCGTCGGCTTTGCCCTCGTCGCTGGTGTCGATCAGCGGCACGTCGGCGCGGGCCTGCGACTGTTCCTTGCGCAGGCCGGTGATCCAGGCGCGCTGGCCCGCCAGCGCGCGCTCCAGCGGCTCCATCTTGCGGATGTGGCAGCAGGCCTTGCGCAGCTCGATGCTGCGGTACATCGCGTCCTTGCCTTCGCGGCCCACGAACTGGATGACGGACTCATTCACCGGCTGGTACACCTGCACCGGTGCGCGCGAGGTGGCTCGGGTGCGCTCCAGCAGCGCCAGCGTCTGCGTGTGCAGCATGCCGGTTTCCAGGACGAATACAGGGATGTCCAGCTCCAGGCTGTTGATCAGGTGGGTGATCACCACGTCTTCGGCGCCCAGGCTGGACGCCTGCTTGACCGGGGCGTAGGCGGTGGCGGCGCGGCGCAGCAGGGCCTTGGTTTCTGCCAGCTTCAGTTCGAATTCCTTGGACGGACGGGCGTTGAGTTCAATGGCTCCCATGGTTACGCCGCCTTTGCAAAGTGGGGCGCGGTGTTGACCGCGTCGCCCTGGTAGAAAGCCGGGTAGTGCTTGAGCAGCTGCTCGCCCAAAGCCACTTCCTGGTCGTCGCGCAGCACCGCGCTGGAAAAACCCGTGCGCTGCATTTGCGCCAGCTGGTCCACCAGCACGTCGCCAGTGGCGCGGATGTCGCCCGCAAAACCCCGGCGGCGGCGCAGCAAAAAGGCCTGGCTGTAGGCGCGGCCGTCGGTGAATTTGGGGAACTGCAGCTCGATGCAATCCACGCCGTCCAGCGACAGCTCCAGCGGGCTGGCGTCATTGGCCAGCGTGACGGCCTTGCCGGTGGCCTGTTGGGGGGACTTGAACAGTTTCATGGTGTGGTCCTCATGCAGCTTGCAGGTTGGCAAAGCGCGCGGCGTTGGCCGCGGCCTTGAAAGGCTCCAGCCCCACACGGCGCAGCGTGTCGATGAAGGTCTCGGCCTTGTCGCCACGGGTTTCGCGGTGTTCGCGGTAGGTGTCCAGCACGGCCTCGATCACCTCGGGCACCTCGGCGGCGCTGAACGAAGGCCCCACCACCTTGCCGGGCACGGCATCGCCGCTCAGGGCCGAGCCATCGGAGCCACCCAGCGTGATCTGGTACCACTCCTTGCCGTCTTTATCGACACCCAGGATGCCGATGTGGCCGCTGTGGTGGTGGCCGCAGCTGTTGATGCAGCCGC
>CAZUJD010000459.1:0-1937 GCA_964620025.1 uncultured Ramlibacter sp.
AAAACCCGCTGTCGGTGATCATGGCCGCCAAGTTCGAGCAGGTGCAAAAGCACCTGTCGCTCACCGGCCACGTGTACTCGCCCGCGATCTTCCTGATGAACAAGGCCTCGTTTGACAAGCTCAGCGCCGCCGACAAGCAGGCCTTCATCGACGCCGCCAAGGAAGGCACCAAGGCCAACCGCGCCCGCGTGGACGAAGACGACGCCAAGGGCGTGGCCGAGCTGCGCTCCAAGGGCATGGCCGTGGTCGAGAACGTGGACAAGAGCAAGTTTGTTGCCACGCTGGCCCCTGTGAACGCTGAATTCGAAAAGCAGTTCGGCAAGGCCAACATCGACAAGATCCGCAACTTCAAGTAATGCGGTCCACCTTTCTGCGCTTCGAACACATGGCCACTTCGGTGGCCATGTTTGTGGCCTGCGCCATGATGGCGCTGGCCGCTTTCCTGGGCGTGTTCCAGATCTTCATGCGATTCGTGCTGGAGCAGCCGGCGGAATGGACCGAAGTGCTGATCCGCTTCAGCCTGATCTGGATGGTGTTCCTGGGCATTCCTGCGGCCTTCCGTCAGGGCGCCATGGTCAGCGTGGACGTGCTGTACCGCTGGAGCCCGCCGAAAATCAAGCGCGTGCTGGACTGGGTGGTCTGCCTGTCAGCGCTCGCACTGATTGCAGTGATCGTCTGGTGGGGCTGGGATTACGCCAACCGGGGGTCGGTCCAGTCCATGATCGGGCTGGAAGGTGTCTCGATGTTCTGGGCCTACCTGGCGATGCCCGTGGGCGGGCTGTTCTGTGTGATGGGAATCATTGGCAACCTGCTTGACCCGCAACGTCTGGAATTGGAAACAGCGCAATGACCCCCGTGATGATTACAACCATGGTGCTGTGCTTTGCACTCACCGTGTCGGTCGCCGTGTCCATCGGCCTGGCGTCCGTCCTGGGCATCCAGGTGGCCAATGCCAACATGCTGATCTCCGTCAAGGAGATGTTCAACTCCATCAACAAGTTTCCGCTGGCAGCGATCCCGTTTTTCATCCTGGCGGGCAACCTGATGGAAACCGGCGGCATCTCACGTCGCCTGGTCGAGTTCGCCAAGTCACTGGTGGGCGGCGTGCAGGGCGGCCTGCCCATGACCTGCGTGCTGACCTGCATGATCTTTGCCGCCGTGTCGGGCTCGTCTGTGGCCACCACGTTTGCCATTGGCGCCATCCTGATCCCTGCGCTCATCAAGCACGGCTACCCCACCAGCTATGCCGCGGCCCTGCAGGCCACATCGGCCGAGCTGGGCGTGATCATCCCGCCCAGCATCCCGATGATCCTGTATGGCGTCAGCGCCGAGGTCTCGATTGGCGAGCTGTTCATTGCCGGCTTCGGCCCGGGCATCCTGATCGGTGGTGCGCTGATGCTGTTCGTGCACATCTACTGCCGCATCAAGGGTTGGGGCAAGAATGACGGCGACGGCCGCATGGGTGTCGGTGCGGCCACGCTGCAGGCCAGCTGGGCCCTGCTGATGCCGGTGATCATCCTGGGCGGCATCTATGGTGGCGTGTTCACACCGACCGAGGCTTCTGCCGCCGCCGTGGCTTATGCGCTGATCGTGGGCATGGTGATCTACCGCGAGATCAAGGTGCGCGACCTGTACGTCATCCTGCGCAAGTCAGTCATCAGCTCGGCGGTGATCATGTTCATCATCGCCAACGCAGGTCTGTTTGCGTTCCTGATCACGCGCGCCGGTGTGCCGGACGCGATCGGCCGCTGGCTGGAGGCCGTGCTGCAAAGCCCGGCGCTGTTCCTGCTGGGGGTGAACGCAGCTCTGTTCATCATCGGCATGTTCATCGAGACCAGTGCGGCCATCATCGTGCTGGCGCCCATCCTGGCGCCGGTGGTCATGCACTTTGGCATTGACCCGGTGCACTTCGGCCTGATCATGGTGGTGAACCTGGC
>CAZUJD010000460.1:0-1928 GCA_964620025.1 uncultured Ramlibacter sp.
TACCGGTCCACGGCAATGGTTTCCACGCCCAGGCGCTGCAGCGCGATCAGCACTTCCTTGCCGAGTTCGCCGCTGCCCAGCAGCATGACTTTGGTGGCGTGGGCGGACAGGGGGGTTCCTAGCGTGGTCATGACGGTTGTCTCAAGGTTGGTTGCCCATGGCTTCGCCCAGGCGTATGGCTTGTGCGGGTGCCCAGGCCGGGTTGAACTGGATCGTGCCCCGGGGCCACAGCATCACCACGGTGGAGCCCAGCAGGAAGCGGCCCATCTCGTCGCCTTGCTGCAGCGTGATGTTCTGTTCGGCATAGCGCCAATCGCGCACGCCGCCCGGGCGCGGCGGGTTCACTACGCCATGCCAGACGGTGGCCATGCTGCCCACAATGGTGGCACCCACCAGCACATGGACGAACGGACCATGGGGCGTTTCAAACACGCACACCACGCGCTCGTTGCGGGCAAACAGGCCCGGCACGCCGCGTGCCGTGGTGGGGTTGACCGAAAACAGGTCACCCGGCACATGGATCATGCGCACCAGGCGCCCGGCGCAGGGCATGTGGATGCGGTGGTAGTCCCGCGGGCTCAGGTACAGCGTGGCGAAAGCGCCATCTTCGAACTGCGCCGCCAGCGCAGCATCGCCACCCACCAGCGCCTGCGTGCTGTAGTGGTGACCCTTGGCCTGGAAGATCTGGTCGCGCTCGATGCGGCCGAACTGGCTGATCGCGCCGTCCACCGGGCAGATCCAGCGGGCATCTGCCAGAGGCCGGGCGCCGGCCTTCAGGGGACGGGTAAAAAAGTCGTTGAAGCTGGCGTAGCTTTCAATGCGCGGGTCGGCCGCTTCGGACATGTTCACGCCATAGCGCGCGACAAAGCGCCGGATGGCTGCCGTGGTCAGGCCACCGGCACGGGCTCCTGCCAGCCGGCCCGCCAGGACGGTGAGCGCCCGCTTGGGCAACAGGTATTGCGGCAACACGGCCAGGCGATCAGACACAGGAGGGCTTTCGGTACGGAATGCAAAAATTCTAGCTGCGACACAATACCAGCCATGACAGCGCCCCTGTTCGAAGCCCGGCACCTGACCAAACGCTATGGCGACATGACGGTCGTGAACGACCTGTCGTTCGCCATTGCGCCCGGCGAATGCCTGGGCGTGATCGGCCCCAACGGGGCGGGCAAGACCACCAGCATCCGCATGTGCCTGGGCCTGACCGTGCCCGACGCCGGCAGCATCCATGCCCTGGGCCTGCAGATGCCGCAGGACGCGCTGGCCATCAAGGCCCGCCTGGGGGTGGTGAGCCAGTTCGACACGCTGGACCCGGATTTCACCTGCGCCGAAAACCTGCTGGTGTATGGCCGTTATTTCGGCATGAAGGACGCCGCCATCCGCGAGCGCATTCCGCAGCTGCTGGAATTTGCGGCCCTGTCGCACAAGGCCGACGCCAGGCCCGGCGAGCTGTCGGGTGGCATGCGCCGGCGTCTGAGCCTGGCGCGCGCGCTGGTCAACGACCCGCGGTTGCTGCTGCTGGACGAGCCCACCACCGGGCTGGACCCGCAGGCGCGCCACCTGATGTGGGAGCGGCTGCAGTTGCTGCTGCAGCAGGGCAAGTCGATTTTGCTGACCACCCATTTCATGGACGAAGCCGAGCGCCTGTGCTCGCGCCTGCTGGTGCTGGACCACGGCCGCAAGATTGCCGAAGGCACGCCACGCGAGCTGATCGCAAAGCACCTGGAGCCCGACGTGGTGGAGGCCTACGGCAACGGCGCGCTGGCGCTGGCCGAGGATGCCACGCTGAAGACGCTGGCCGCGCGGG
Source organism: uncultured Ramlibacter sp. (assembly GCA_964620025.1). Lineage (GTDB taxonomy): Bacteria > Pseudomonadota > Gammaproteobacteria > Burkholderiales > Burkholderiaceae_C > RAM1. The sequence continues at coordinate 1,808 of CAZUJD010000460.1, forward strand.
TGGAGGTCAGCGGCGAGACCGTGTTCTTCTACACCCAGGACGCCCGCCAGCTGCTGGACGCGCTGGCCACGCATGCCAGGCTGCGCACCCTGCACCGCCCGGCGAACCTGGAGGACCTGTT
>CAZUJD010000461.1:0-1920 GCA_964620025.1 uncultured Ramlibacter sp.
CTGCGGCGCCTCCCCCCCAGGGGGGCGCCACCAGCGGCCCGGCAAAGCCGGCTCCGCGGTGGCCCGCGAACAAGGCCTCGGTTCATGAAGATTTTTCAGCGGGAGCAACGTTCCCTTTTCGGGGAAATTCTCGACTGGATGCTGACGCCGCTGATGCTGTTGCTGCCGGTGGCGCTGGCACTGACCTGGCTGGTGGCGCAAAGCATTGCCGGCAAGCCCTTCGACCGCGCACTTGAATACAACGTCAGGGTGCTGGCGCAACTGGTGACGGTGCAGAACCGGCGCGTGCAGTTCAACCTGCCGCAACCGGCGCGCGAAATCCTGCGCGCCGATGACTCCGACCTCATCTACTACCAGGTGCTGGGCCCGCGTGGCGAGCTGCTGGGCGGCGAGCGAGACTTCCCGGCGCCGCCTGCCGATGAAAAGCCCCAGGCCCACGACTCGCCGGTGCGCGACGTGTACCTGCGCGACGCCGAAATGCGCGGCCAGGATGTGCGCGTAGCCTACATCTGGGTGCGCCTGGATCTGCCCGGTGACCCGCAGGCCCTGGTCCAGGTGGCGGAAACACGCGAGAAGCGTTCGGTACTCGCCACTGAAATCATCAAGGGCGTGCTGCTGCCCCAGCTGGTGTTGTTGCCGCTGGCCGTGCTGCTGGTCTGGCTGGCGCTGGTGCGGGGCATCAAGCCGCTGTCGCAGCTTGAAGAGCGCATCCGCGCACGCAAGCCCGACGACCTGAGCCCGCTGGACGACCATGCCGTGCCCATGGAGGTCGCGCCGCTGGTGTCGTCGGTCAATGACCTGCTGACACGCCTGAAGGACTCCATCGCCACGCAAAAACGCTTCCTGGCCGACGCTGCGCACCAGCTCAAGACACCGCTGGCGGGCCTGCGCATGCAGGCCGACCTGGCCCAGCGCGAGGGCGGCAGCGCCGAAGAGCTGAAGCAGTCGCTGCAGCAGATTGAACGCTCCAGCATCCGCGCCACGCACACCGTCAACCAGCTGCTGGCGCTGGCGCGCGCCGAAAGCAGCGGCACCGTGCTGGCCCGCCAGCCCTGCGACCTGGCGCAGCTGACCATAGATGCGGTGCGGGACTCCCTGCCGCGCGCGCTGGAGCATCACATGGACCTGGGCTACGACGGCGCCCGGCCTGGCGCCGCGGGCGTGATGATCGCGGGCAACCCCACGCTGCTCAAGGAGATGATCCGCAACCTGCTGGACAACGCCATCAACTACACGCCGTCATCGCCCGGCCAGCCCGGCGTCATCACCGCGCGCGTGCTGGCTGATCCGTTTGGCCATGTGCTGATCCTGCAGGTGGAGGATTCGGGCCCTGGCATTCCCGAAGCCGAGCGCGAGCTGGTGTTCCAGCCGTTTTACCGGGCCCTGGGCACCAACGTGGACGGCTCGGGCCTGGGCCTGCCGATCGTGCAGGAGATCGCCAGCCAGCACGGCGCATCCATCACGCTGGAAGATGCCCACCCGGGCCAGTCCGCCCCCGGCCTGCTGGTAAGCCTGCGCTTTGCCAGTCAGGCCGATGCCGGCTCGTAAAGATTCAGCTTGAGACGTTCGCGCTCGATCACGCGCTGTACGGCAGGCAGCAACGCCACGCGCTGCACATGGGCCCACAGCTGCGAGAAGCCCGAGGGATCGATCCCGGCAATGCTGCCCCAGCGCAGCAGGGTCAGCGCATAGGCATCCAGCGGACCGAAGTGTTCTCCGCCCAGCCAGGCGCGGCCTTGCTGCTGTGCGGCCTGCACCAGTGCCTCCAGTTCGCCCAGCATGCCTGCATACAGCCGCGTGTTGTAGGCCTTCAGATCCGCGTGCAGCTCGGGCTTGTCGGTGAACTTGTGCGGCATGAAGATGTGCGTGAACGTCGGGTGCACCGTGTTGTTCATCCACGCCAGAGTCTCCAGTACGCGG
>CAZUJD010000462.1:0-1902 GCA_964620025.1 uncultured Ramlibacter sp.
GGAATTCCTTCACGCCATTGTTCATGCGCCAGGGCAAGGTCCAGCCATTGAGCGTGACCACGGGGTTGTAGGGCCGGCCGGTGGTGGGCACCAGCGGTGGCGCGGTGTCCGGCTTGTTCATGCTCACCGGTTCAGGCAGGGCGGCCATGGCCACCCGGCTCACGGCGGCGGCGCTCACGGCCGTGGCGGCACCGGCAAAAAAAGTTCTCCTGTCCATGTTCAGTGGCCTCCCGTATTGCCACCGGCTGCGGCAGCGGCGGATGACAGGGCCGCCAGCCCGCCCGGTGATGTTCCTGTCAGTACCAGCTGCAGATCGGTGTCTGCCAGCCAGAAATCGCGTTGCGCTTCGATGCTGGCGTTGACCGCTGCGATGTTCATGCGAACGTCACCCAGCAGGTCCCACACGCTGGCAAGCATGCCGTTGTAGCGCAGCACCACTTCGTCATTGATGAACTTGCGCAGGGGCACTACCTCGTCGCGGTAATGCCTGGCCAGGTCGTGCGCGGTGCGCCAGCCGTGGTAGGCCTCGCGCGCCTCGCTGCGGGCCTGCACGGCCACGGCGCGCACGCGCGCGGCGGACTGCAGGTACAGGCCTTCGGCCCGTGCGTTGCGGCCCTGGCCCCAGTCAAAAATGGGCAGGGGCAGTTCCAGTTCAAAGCCCTTTTTGGTTTCGCGCTCGCCGTTGGCATTGTTGAACGTGGTGTTGCGCGCGTAGCCCACGTCCAGCGCATTGATGAAGCCGGTGGCGCGCGTGTAACCCATCGATTCGGCCACGTAGCGGGCTTCCAGCTGGGCGGCGCGCACGTCCAGGCGCTCGCGCAGCGCACGGGCCTCCATGTCCTGCGGTTCCTGCAGCGCTTTGGGCAGGTCGGGCAGGCGGTCCGGCAGTGTGAAGTGGGTCTGCGCCCCCCACAGCCCCATCAGCCGCGTGAGCTGTTCGCGGCCCGCCAGGGCGGCCTGTTCGGCGCGGGCCAGTTGTGCCGTGGCGTCCGCCAGCAGGGCCTGTTCACGCGCCTGTTGCAGGCGGCTCCAGTTGCCCACCCGCGACATCCGGCGGGCCAGTTCGGCGCCGGCTTCGGCGGCTTCTTTCACGTCGCGCATGTAGCGTGCCGTCTGTTGCGCGGCCACGGCGCGCACCCAGGCGCGGCGGGTGTCGGCGGCGGTACGCACCACGTCCTGCGCAGCCTGCAGCCGGGCCAGCTCGTTTTGCTGGCCGGCCCATTGGGCACGCCAGGGCAGTGTCAGCAGGCCCAGCACATCAAACTTCAGGAAGCGCTCGATCTCGACTTTGCTGCCTTCCGTGAACCGGCCGATGGCGAAGTGGGGATTGGGCAGGCGACCGGCCTGCACCCTTTCGGCGTCGCTGATGCCCAACGCCGCCATGGAGGCATGCAATTGCGGGTTGTTCAGCAATGCGATGCGCACAGCGGCCTCGGCTGCCAGCGGTTGCGACAGCAACGCGTCAACGGCTTGCTGCGTCTGTGCAGTGGCGCTGCGCGCCAGGTCGGCTTGCGCGCCTGCGGTCTTGCCCCGGGTGAGCTCGCTGACCTGGCCGGCGCCTCCGTCCGGCAACACGGTGGCACAGCCGGCCAGCAACAGGACGGCTGCCATTGCGATCAAGCGCTTCATGGCTTGTGCCCCCCATGATGACGGTGATGGCCCATGGCGGGCATGGACGGTGTGCGCGACTGCTCTTCCTCCCACTTGAGCAGGTCGGCGTGGCCGCGGCGGAACTGGCCCACCTCGGCATTGGCCTTGTTCCAGTCGGTGCGCCCGGATTCGACGCCGGTGGGTGTATCAGCGAAAACAGACCGGTAGGCGGTACGCGGCACGGCCGCCGCAGGGTCAGCCGGATCAGGGATGGCGGTGTTGGGCGCTTGGGCCCAGGCAAGGGGCGGTGCA
>CAZUJD010000463.1:0-1892 GCA_964620025.1 uncultured Ramlibacter sp.
TGCTGCACACGCTGGACCAGTGCCCGCTGCCCATCGTGGGCCGCGTGCAGGGCGACTGTTACGCAGGCGGCATGGGGCTGGCGGCGGTGTGCGACGTGCTGGTGGCGTCCGACAACGTGACCTTCTGCCTGTCCGAAGCCCGGCTGGGCCTGTTGCCCGCGACGATCGCCCCCTATGTCGTGCGGGCCATGGGCACTCAAGCGGCGCGCCGCTACTTCACCACGGCCGAGCGCTTCAGCGCCGCGCAGGCCCAGGCGATGGGCATGGTGCACGAACTGTGCACTCCGGCCGAGCTGGATGCACGTGTGGCCGGCATCGTCGCGACACTGGTGGCCAACGGCCCGGCCGCTGTGCGCGCCTGCAAGCGGCTGGTGCACGATGTGGCTGGACAGCCCATCACCGATGCTTTGCGGGCCGAGACGGCGCGCCGCATTGCGGACATCCGTGCCAGCGACGAGGGCCGCGAAGGCGTGGCCTCGTTCCTTGGCAAGCGCAAACCTTCCTGGCTGGCCTGAACGCGCCTGCAACGCATGGACACCTGGGCCCGGCTCCTGGACGCACCGCAGCTGCTCGCGCTGGCGGCGGCGCTGGGCTGGGCCAGCGGCATCCGGCTGTATGCCGTGCTGTTCATCACGGGCGCCGCGGGCTTCATGGGCTGGGTGCCCCTGCCTTCCGGGCTGCAGGTGCTGCAGCACCCGGCCGCGCTGTGGGCCAGCGGGCTGATGGTGGCACTGGAGTTTCTGGCCGACAAGGTACCGCTGGTGGACAGCCTGTGGGACGCCCTGCACACCGTGATCCGGATTCCCGCCGGCGCGGCGCTGGCCGCCGCCACGCTGGGTGCCGACGGACCGGCCGTGGCCTGGGTGGCCGCGCTGCTGGGCGGCACGCTGGCCGCCACGGCGCATACCGCCAAGCTGGCCACGCGTGCCGCGGTCAATACATCGCCCGAACCGTTTTCCAACGTGGGCGTGTCACTGGCCGAAGACGGCTTTGTGGTGTTCATGCTGTGGCTGGCCGTGGCCCATCCGTTGTGGTTTGCCGCCGCGCTGCTGCTCACGCTGGCCGTGGCCGTGGTGCTGATTGTTGTGTTGTTCCGGTTCCTGCGCGCGGTGGTGCGCCGGTTTGTGAATCTGTCCCCGGGCACCCGCCCGGTACCAAGGAAGCTCGATGTTTGACAAGATCCTGATTGCCAACCGTGGCGAAATCGCCTGCCGTGTCGCCGCTTCGGCGCGCCGCCTGGGCGTGAAGACCGTGGCTGTGTATTCCGACGCCGACGCAAAGGCCAAGCATGTGGCGGCCTGCGACGAGGCCGTGCACATCGGCGCCAGCGCGCCCAAGGACAGCTACCTGCGCTGGGAGCGCATCATTGAAGCGGCCAGGGCAACCGGCGCGCAGGCCATCCATCCGGGCTATGGCTTCCTGAGCGAGAACGAGGACTTTGCCCAGGCGTGCCAGGCTGCCGGCCTGGTCTTCATCGGCCCCCCGGCATCCGCCATCCAGGCCATGGGCCTGAAGGCTGAATCCAAGCAGCTCATGGAAAAGGCCGGTGTGCCCCTGGTGCCTGGCTACCATGGCGCCGGGCAGGACCCGGCCATGCTGAAAAAGGAGGCAGACCGCATCGGCTACCCGGTGCTGATCAAGGCGAGCGCCGGTGGCGGCGGCAAGGGCATGCGCGCGGTGGACAAGGCGGAGGATTTCGACGCAGCGCTGGCGTCGTGCAAGCGCGAGGCCATCAACAGCTTTGGCGACGACGCGGTGCTGATCGAAAAGTACGTGCAGCGTCCCCGTCACATCGAGATCCAGGTGTTTGGCGATTCGCACGGCAACTGCGTGTACCTGTTCGAGCGTGATTGCTCGGTGCAGCGGCGCCACCAGAAGGTGCTGGAAGAAGC
>CAZUJD010000464.1:0-1874 GCA_964620025.1 uncultured Ramlibacter sp.
CCACGATGATCTGGTTGGCCACCTTGGTGGTCTGGCCGTCGCCGTTGCCGCCCACCAGGGTGATGTTTTTGCCCATCAGTTCCAGCAGGGGCTTCACCTGTTCGAAGGTGGCTTCGCTGCCGCCGACCATGATGGTCAGGCTGGCGGCCTTGGCGCCCACCTCGCCACCGGACACGGGCGCATCCAGGTAATCGCAACCCAGCGCATTGATTTTTCCGGCGAAGGCCTTGGTCTCCATCGGCGAGATGGAGCTCATGTCCACCACGGTCTTGCCTTTGCTTAACCCACCAGCCACACCGTTCTCGCCAAACAGTACCTTCTGCACATCCGGCGTATCAGGCAGCATCATGAAGATGATGTCGGCTTTCTCAGCCACTTCCTGTGCGGTCTTGCAGACCACGGCCTTGCCAGTCTGCAGCGCATCTGGCACCTTGCTGCGAGTGGTGATGAACACCTCATGCCCCGCAGCGATCAGGTGGCCTGCCATGGGGGCGCCCATGATGCCCAGGCCGATGAATCCAAGTTTGCTCATTGCTTCTCTTTCCAGTTAAAACTTTTCCTTGGGTCCGCAGGGCGGCGGCGACGCTGCCCTCCTCCGCGACTGTCCCCCCGCGGGCTGCGCCCGCCTCCTCCTTTATTTCGCTGCGGAGGGCACCATCACCACCGCCACGCTACGCTGTAGGCACACCACCAGTGGAGCTCCCCTGCTGTGGCAGGCTCTGGTGGGTGGGGCACTCTGCGCTGCGGCATAAAGGAGGAGGGGCGAAGCCCCGGGGGACAGCCGCGGAGCAGAGTGCCCCGCACGCCTGAGCCCGAGGAAACGCAGGCGCGAAAAACTCAGGCACGGTACTTGTCCAGCAACGCCTGCGTCCCCGCGCGGAACACCCCCAGATCACTCCCCACCCCAACGAAGGTGGCACCCATCGACATGTACCGCCGCGCATCGGCCTCCACCGGCGCCAGGATGCCCGTAGGCTTGCCATGCGCTTTGGCATCGGCAAACACAGCGGCAATCGCAGCCTGCACCTCGGGGTGATTGGCATTACCCAGGTGGCCGAAGCCCGCCGCAAGGTCCGACGGGCCCACAAAGATGCAGTCAACACCGTCCAGCGCGGCAATCTCGCGCGCGGCGTCCACGCCCTTGCGGCTTTCGATCTGCACCATCACGCAGATCTGCTCGTTCACGTTCTTGAAGTAGTCAGGCACCGTGCCGTAGCGGTTGCCGCGCTGCGACACCGACACGCCGCGCACACCCTGGGGCGGGTAGCGCGTGGCGGCCGCGGCGCTGCGGGCCTCGTCGGCGCTTTCCACAAACGGCACCAGGAAGTTGTAGAAGCCGGCGTCCAGCAGGCGCTTGATCTCCACCGGGTTGTTGCTGGCCGGACGCACCACGGGCGCGCTGGCGCTGTCTTTCAGCGCCATCAGCTGCGGAATGAACGTGGTCACATCGTTGGGCGAATGCTCGCCGTCCAGCAGGATCCAGTCGAAGCCGGCCACGCCCAGCACCTCGGTGGTGATGGCGTTGGACAGCGACGACCAGCAGCCGATCAGCGTCTTGCCCGCGCGCAGGTCGCGCCGGAAGCTGTTGGGGAATGATTGATACGGTGTATTCATGGGACTGCTCTTACAGGGTTTCTTCGTTCAGGTGATCGGTGCCGGGTTGAACAGCACCAGGGCGTTGTGCAGTTTCCACTGCTCGGCCCAGGTCTTTTTGCGGCCGCTGGCCACGTCCAGCATCAGGTGGAACATCTCCCAGCCCAGGTCTTCGATGCTGGCGTCGCCGTCGGCAATGCGGCCGGCATTGATGTCCATCAGGTCGTGCCAGCGCCGCGCCAGGTCGGTGCGCGTGGCCACCTTGATGACCGGCACCTCGG
>CAZUJD010000465.1:0-1848 GCA_964620025.1 uncultured Ramlibacter sp.
CGGCAACCCCAACGCCGACAAGCTGGTGCCCGAGGGCATCGAGGGCCGCGTGCCGTACAAGGGCTCGCTGGTGTCCATCGTCTTCCAGATGGCTGGCGGCGTGCGCGCCAGCATGGGCTATTGCGGCTGCGCCACCATTGAAGAGATGAAAAACAAGGCAGAGTTCGTGGAAATTACCTCGGCCGGTATCCGTGAAAGCCACGTTCATGACGTGCAGATCACGAAAGAGGCGCCGAATTACCGCGCTGACTGATCCGGCGGCCCCACGCGTCGCGGCAATCATGTAGAACCGTAGCTCCAACCAACCAGGAGTGCATTATGGGAATGATTTCTTTTCTGAAAGAAGCTGGCGAAAAGCTGTTCGGCAAGAAGCCCGAGATTGCGGCTGCCATTGCCGAACCTTCCAACGAGGAAAAAATTGCTGCGGCCAACGCTGCCGCTTCGGAAGCGATCAAGCACTACATCAGCACGCAAAACCTGCCCACCGACGGCCTGACTGTCAGCTTCAATGGCGCCGACCAGATCGTGACGGTCAGCGGCCTGGTGGCGACGCAGGAAATCCGTGAAAAGATCGTGCTGTGCTGCGGCAACGTCCAGCATGTGGCCGGTGTAGCGGATGAAATGCAGTGCGCCGAGCCTGCAGACGAATGCCAGTACCACCTGGTCAGCCGTGGCGACACCCTGAGCGCCATCGCCAAGCAGTTCTATGGCAACGCCAATGCGTACATGCAGATTTTCGAGGCCAACAAGCCCATGCTGTCGCACCCCGACAAGATTTACCCCGGACAGGTACTGCGTATCCCCCCCAAGGCATGACACACCAGAAAATCCTCATCCTCGACTTCGGCTCTCAGGTTACCCAGCTGATCGCGCGCCGCGTGCGCGAAGCGCATGTTTTCTGTGAAGTCCATCCCTGTGACGTGACAGATGAGTGGGTGAGGCAGTACGCCGCCGACGGCACCCTCAAGGGCGTGATCCTCTCCGGCAGCCATGCCAGTGTGTATGAGGACACCACCGACAAGGCGCCTCAGGCGGTGTTTGAGCTGGGCGTGCCGGTATTGGGCATCTGCTACGGCATGCAGACCATGGCCCACCAGCTGGGCGGCAAGGTTGAAGGCGGCCACAAGCGCGAATTCGGTTTTGCCGCCGTGCGCGCCCGGGGCCATACGGCTTTGCTCAAGGACATTGTGGACTTCACCACGGCCGATGGCCACGGCATGCTCAATGTCTGGATGAGTCATGGCGACAAGGTGACTGAATTGCCGCCGGGCTTCAAGCTCATGGCCAGCACCGACAGCTGCCCCATTGCCGGCATGGCCGACGAAAGCCGCCACTTCTACGCTGTCCAGTTCCACCCGGAAGTCACCCATACGCAGCAGGGAAAGGCCATTCTGGACCGTTTTGTGCTGGGCATCTGTGCTGCAAAGCCCGACTGGGTCATGCGCGACCACATTGCCGAGGCGGTCGAACTCATCCGGCAACAGGTGGGCGATGAAGAAGTGATACTCGGCCTGTCCGGCGGCGTGGATTCGTCCGTGGCGGCTGCGCTGATCCACCGTGCCATTGGCGACCAGCTGACCTGCGTGTTTGTGGACCACGGCCTGCTGCGCCTGAATGAAGGCGACATGGTCATGGACATGTTCGTGGGCAAACTGCACGCCAGGGTGATCCGCGTGGACGCCAGCGAGCTGTTCCTGGGCAAGCTGGCGGGCGTGAGTGACCCCGAGGCCAAGCGCAAGATCATCGGCGGCGAGTTTGTAACGGTGTTCAAGGCCGAGGCTGCCAAGCTCACCAGCGCTGGCGCCAAGGGTGCGAAGTGGCTGGCCCAGGGCACGATTTACCCCGACG
>CAZUJD010000466.1:0-1846 GCA_964620025.1 uncultured Ramlibacter sp.
GATCAGCCGCTCGGCCTCGCGCGCGCCCATCTTGCCCTTGTGCGGGTCGATGCTGCCAAAGCAGATCATCATGTCGCTGTTGTCGCGCGCGGCCTGCGCGATCTCTTCGTTGGGGATGCGCCGGCGGCCCAGCTGCGATTCGCTGTCCACGGTGAACATCACCAGGCCGATCTTCTTTTCGCGGTAATGCGCAATGGTTTCGGCGATGGTGGGGCGACGGCTGTTGCGGAAATACTTGTCGGCCGCGCGGTCGTATTCCTCGCCATAGCTGTCAAACGGGTTCCAGCAGCTCACCTCGGCATGCGTGTGCACGTCGATGGCGACGAGGTTTTTGTAATCCATCTCCGTCTCCTAGGGTAAGTCCTTACGAAACAGGACTGCGGGTTTCTTGAATTGGTTATTATTTATAACAATAATTCAACCACTTGGCAAACACAGACATGACCCAAAAAGACGTTCAACTTGAAATCCGCGGCCCTGTTGCCGTGGTGCGCCTGAGCCGTCCGGCCAAGCGCAACGCGCTGTCCGACGGTGTCATTCTGGCACTGCGCGGCATTTTTGAAACCCTGCCCGACACGGTGCGCGCAGCCGTGCTGGACGGAGAAGGCGAGCACTTCTGCGCCGGGCTGGACCTGAGCGAGCTCAAGGAACGCGACGCCGGCCAGGGCCTGCACCATTCGCGCATGTGGCATGCCGCACTGGAACGCGTGCAGTACGGCCCGGTGCCTGTGGTGGCGGCGCTGCACGGCGCGGTGGTCGGCGGCGGGCTGGAGCTGGCCAGCGCCTGCCACATCCGGGTGGCAGACGACTCCACCTTCTATGCGCTGCCCGAAGGCACGCGCGGCATCTTCGTGGGCGGCGGCGGCGCGGTGCGCATTCCGCGCCTGATCGGCGCGGCGCGCATGACCGACATGATGCTGACCGGCCGTGTGTACAACGCGGTGGATGGCGAGCGCGCCGGCTTCGCGCAGTACCTGGTGCCCCAGGGCCAGGCGTTTGACAAGGCCTTCGAGCTGGCCACGCGCGTGGCTGAAAACGCGCCGCTGACCAACTACGCCCTGATGCATGCCCTGCCGCGCATTGCCGAGCAGCCCGCCGACCAGGGTTTCATGACCGAAGCGCTGATGGCCGCCATCGCCCAGAGCGCCCCCGAGGCCAAATCCCGCGTCAAGGCTTTCCTGGACGGCAAGGCCGCCAAGGTCAAGAAGGCCTGACCCCCAGGGCCACGACAACAACATGAGCGAGACAACCACTTCCCCCAAGTACCGCGCGATGCGGTTCGGCGTGACCCGCGTGGCCATGCGCGACGGCGAGGGCGGCACGCGCTACATGCGCGCCGACCAGCCGCTGGAACCCCACGCGCAGCGCCTGACCGACCGGCTGGTGCACTGGGCGCAGACCGTGCCCGGGCGCACCTTCATGGCCCGGCGCGTGCGGCTTGCCGACGGCAGCACGGGCGACTGGCGCCACATCAGCTATGCGCAGGCGCTGGACAGCGCGCGCCGCATCGGCCAGGCCCTGCTGGACCGCGGCCTGAATGCCGAGCGGCCCGTGGCCATCCTCAGCGAAAACGACCTGGAACACGCCCTGCTCGCCCTGGGCTGCCTGTATGCCGGCGTGCCGTACTGCCCCGTGTCACCGGCCTATTCCACGGTCAGCCAGGACTACGACAAGCTGCGCCATGTGCTCAGCACACTGACGCCCGGCCTGGTGTTCGCGTCCGACAGCGCGCGCTACGGCAAGGCCGTTGCCGCCACCGTCGCCCCGGATGTCGAGGTGGTGCTGGGTCTGGACGCCTTCAACAACCTGCTGGCCACGCAGGCCACCCCGGCGGTGGACGCCGCCA
>CAZUJD010000467.1:0-286 GCA_964620025.1 uncultured Ramlibacter sp.
GGCCCTGGTGCAGCGTGAAAACGTGGACCTGGTGTTGTGCGGAAAGCAGGCGATTGACAACGACCTTGGCGCTGCAGGCCCGATGCTGGCCGCGTTGCTCGACTGGCCGCAGGCGGTGTCTGTGAACCGACTCGTTTTTGACGGTTCATCGCTGGAGCTGAGTTGCGATGGCGATCAAGGTATGGAGCAATGGAAGTTGCCTGTGCCTGCCGTGCTCAGCGTTGATCTGCGCTTGTGCGATCCCCGCAGCATCACCCTGCCCAACATGATGAAGGCCAAGAAAGCA
>CAZUJD010000467.1:296-1841 GCA_964620025.1 uncultured Ramlibacter sp.
CGGTGCAATCCGCCGAGCTTGCTGAACTCTCCGCGCCAAAGTCGCATGTGACTTCCGTCGCCGAGCCGGCTGCACGCCCTGCTGGCGTCAAGGTCACCGATGTGGTTGCGCTGATTGAGCGGATCAAGCAACTGCCTTTGTTCAATTCCTGAGGATCACTCAATGAGCCTGCCCACTCTGATCGTAGCGGTGCACGATTCCGCACTGCTTGATGCTTCCACCTCACGCGTGGTGACTGCTGCGCAGTCATTCGGTGAACCGGTGCACATACTCGTCCTTGGCCCGGCTTCAGTAGCCGAAGAGGCTGCCAGGCTGCAAGGTGTGGCGCGCGTGATCCACGCCGACGTCGCAGTTCCGAACGCCGAGACGGTTGCCAAGGCACTACAGTCGCTTGACGGTCGGTACGACACGGTTGTGGCTGCACATTGCATGTTGGCCCGTGGAGCCTTTCCCCGTGCTGCGGCCTTGACCGACGCGGCGTATCTCGCCGATGTCACCGCTGTTCCCTCAGCCCGTGGCATGGTGCGCCCCATGTACGCAGGCAGTGTGATGTCCACGGTGCAGGTGGACAGCAAACTGTTTCTGACTGTCCGTGCCTCGGCTTTCGAGGCCATGGGTGAAAGCGCTTCTGCCGTCAATATCGAAACGCTCACGGGGCTCGTGGTGGATAGCCGAAGCCAGTTGCTGGGTCGTGAGTCTGTCTCGTCCGAGCGCCCGGACCTGACCCGCGCGGATGTGGTGGTTTCTGGCGGCCGTGGTCTCGGTGCTGCTGAAAACATGAAGCTGATCGAGGCGCTTGCGGACAAACTGGGTGGTGCCATCGGAGCTTCCCGTGCTGCCGTGGACGCTGGATTCGCTCCAAACTCGGTGCAGGTCGGACAGACAGGCAAGGTGGTAGCGCCGGACCTGTACATTGCTGCGGGCATTTCGGGGGCCATCCAGCACGTGGCTGGCATCAAGGATGCCAAGGTCATCGTGGCGATCAACAAAGACCCGGACGCCCCCATCTTTTCGATGGCGGACATTGGCTTGGTTGGTGATCTCTTCGAGGTACTGCCCGCGTTGACCGCTCAACTTCCCTCTCGAGGCGCATGAGTGCTCGACTGGTCGATGGTCTGGCGCGATATTCGTTGAAAGACCTTAGGCAAGAGCCCTGGCGGAACGGCCAGGGCACCACGCGTACCTTGGCCCAGCGCGAACAGGATGGGAAGCCTCTGTGGCGCATCAGCGTTGCCGACATCACAGGAGATGCCCCTTTTTCCCAGTTTGATGGGCTGGACCGCAAAGCGGTGCTGGTACACGGGCACGGTGTCAAGCTGTGGTGTGACCGGGGCGCATGGGTCATGAATTCGATTGGCGACGTTGCTTCGTTTCCCGGAGAGTTGCCAGTTCACACTGAAATTGCTTGTTCACTGGCCAGGTTCTGGAATGTGATGGCTGATCGCTCGAAAGTGCGTATTGATCAACGGGTCTCGTCGTCTCCACACGAAAGCATTTCCGTCGATGGAGATGGTGCACTGATGGTGATAGCCGGAGAGGCCGAGG
>CAZUJD010000468.1:0-1835 GCA_964620025.1 uncultured Ramlibacter sp.
TCCAGCCGGGCCCGCAGGTCATGACCAGCAACCCGCAGCTGTTCTGGGGCCTGATTGCGTCAATGTGGATCGGCAATCTGATGCTGGTGATCCTGAACCTGCCACTGATCGGCATGTGGATCAAGCTGCTCAGCGTGCCCTATCGCTTCCTGTTCCCGGCCATCGTGCTGTTCTGCGCCATCGGCGTTTACTCCACCAACAACAACACCTTCGACATCTGGATGGTCGCCATCTTCGGCTTCATCGGCTACGGCTTTGTCAAGCTGGGTTGCGAGCCGGCGCCACTGTTGCTCGGCTTCATCCTGGGGCCGATGATGGAAGAAAACCTGCGCCGGGCGCTGCTGCTGTCGCGCGGTGACTGGAGCGTATTCGTCACGCGCCCGCTGTCAGCCGGCCTGCTGGGTGCTGCAGTGCTGCTGCTGGTGATCGTGCTGATGCCCGCCGTCAAGAAAGGCCGGGAGGTCGCGTTCGTGGAAGACTGAGCGACGCCGGGAAACCCCTTCCCGGCCTTCAGCCGGCTTTCCCGCAAGGGCAAGCCGGCTTTTTTCCGTCTGTAACGGAAAGTCACTACGATAGAGGGATGAATGCACTGTCATTGAGCGGGCTGGCCCTGCTGGTTGTGCTGTCTGGCTGCGCCACCCGGCCGCCACCCGACACCCTGGAAGGCAGCGCGGCTTGCGCGGCCCCCACGCTGCCTGCGGCCCCGCGCAGCGCGTCGCCGACCGCCCCTGCCCCGCTGCTGGCCCGCGTGTGGCTGTGTTCCGACCGGCGTACGGTCACCCTGTACCCCAAGGGAAACACCGCCGAGCTGCTGGACCGCAACTGCCAGATGCCGCTGGATCGTGTACCGGCTGCTTCCGGCACCCGCTGGGAAAACCAGGCCGCCCTGTTCCATGACAGGGGTGCAGACGCCATCTTGCAGCGCAAGCCCGGCCCCGAGCTCAGTTGCCGGGAAATTGTCCTGATGTCACAGATCGAGGACGCGCGCATCCGGGGCGTCGCCTACCGCGGCCATGGCGTGGACGGCAACTGGCATATCGACGTCGGCCCGGGCGTTCCGCTGACACTGGTGCGTGCTGGCGCCGCGCCCATGGTCTTCAGCCGTCCCACCTCGGTAGCCGATCCGAACACCAACACCACCCTCTATTCGGCCAGGCAGGGCGACAGCAACCTGACCCTGAAGCTGACCGACGTGAAGTGCCGCGACAAGGCCGGCAACACCCTGCCGGGCTCGGCCGACCTGGTGCTGGACGGCGTCACGCTGGAAGGCTGCGGCGTGCCGCTGTCACGTTAGGGGCGACTGGGCCAACCCGGCCGCTCAAGGTGCCTACTTGCGCGAATAGACAATCTGCTTGCTGCCTGCGCCGCAGGTGGCCACCACCTTGCCTTCGGCCTTGGCGTCCTTGCCAAGGATCTCCAGCGAATAGGCCTTCACGCCCTTGCCTTTGAGCTTGGCCTCGATCCGGGCTTTCATGTCGTCACACGATTCGGCGGCAAACGATGCACCCGGCACCAGCATCAGTCCGGCACACAGACCCCACAGCTTGTTCATGTCAACTCCTGCGTTCGTGGTTGTTGGTGTGTACCGATTGTGCCCGCAGGGCCGATCCGGTGGCAATCAGATGGCCACGAGCTGCCGGATGCCCTTGGCTTCCATTTCGCTGCCGGGCCCGCGTGCGATGAATTCGCCGCGCTCCATGACCAGGTAGTCGTCGGCCAGTTCTTCGGCAAAGTCGTAGTACTGCTCGACCAGCAGGATCGCCATGTCGCCCCGGTCAGCCAGCATGCGGATCACGCGGCCGATGTCCTTGATGATGCTGGGCTGGATGCCCTCG
>CAZUJD010000469.1:0-1833 GCA_964620025.1 uncultured Ramlibacter sp.
CAATTGCCGGCAACATGAACTTCGTGCGCGCGAGCGTGCCTTTCATGAAGCGCTGCCGCGAACTGTGCACGCAGCATGGCGTGCTGCTGGTGTTTGACGAGGTGATGACTGGCTTTCGCGTGGCACTGGGCGGCGCGCAGGGCGTCTATGCCCAAGCCATCCCCGGCTTCAAGCCCGACCTCACGGTCATGGGCAAGGTCATTGGCGGCGGCATGCCTCTGGCGGCCTTTGGCGGCCCGCGCGCGATCATGGAACACCTGGCGCCGCTGGGCCCGGTGTATCAGGCCGGCACGCTGTCAGGCAATCCTGTGGCCACGGCCTGCGGTCTGGCCACACTGCGCGAAATCCGCAAACCCGGTTTCTTCGATGCGCTGGCCACCAAAACACGCTTGCTGGTGGACGGCCTGAAAGACGCGGCCCGGGCAGAGGGCGTTGCCTTCAGCGCCGATTGCGAAGGTGGCATGTTTGGCTTCTTCCTGCTGGACACCTTGCCGCAGAACTATCCGGCCGTCATGAAGAGTGACGGCGCGAAGTTCAACACGCTGTTCCACGGCCTGCTGGACCGTGGGGTGTACATCGCACCCGCGTTGTATGAAGCCGGCTTTGTCAGCGCCGCGCACAGCAACCGGGACATCCAGGACACCATCAGCGCGGCGCGCGACGTCTTCAAGGCGATCAAGGCGTAGCCAGATCGCCGTTACAGTGCCACCGCGGAACCGGCTTCGCCGGGCCGCTGGTGGCGCCCCCTGAGGGGAGGCGGCCGAGAGGCCGCTTCGGGGGGAGCCTGTTAATGCCGGAAGTGGCGCACGCCCGAAAACACCATGGCAACACCGCGCTCATCCGCGGCGTCAATCACTTCCTGATCACGCATCGAGCCACCGGGCTGGATGACGCAGCTCGCGCCAGCATCAACCACGACGTCCAGTCCATCACGGAACGGAAAAAATGCGTCGCTCGCCACGACTGTGCCGGCCAGCGTCAGATTGGCATGCCCTGCCTTGATGCTCGCAATACGCGCCGAATCCAGACGGCTCATCTGGCCCGCGCCCACGCCCATGGTCATGCCGCCCTTGCAGAAGACGATGGCATTGGACTTGACGTACTTGGCGACTTTCCAGGCAAACAGCAGGTCCTGCAGTTCCTCGGCCGTCGGCGCCTTCTTCGTCACCACCTTCAGGTCTGCCAGGGTCAGCTCCTTGTTGTCGGCCGTCTGCATCAGCAGGCCTGAGCCCACGCGCTTGACATCCATGAGGTTGCGGCCGTTGTCCCAGTCGGTCTTGCCGCCGGGCGGCAGGTCGATCTGCAGGATGCGTACGTTGGCCTTGGCCTTGAACACCTCCAGGGCTTCAGACGTGAAGGCCGGCGCCATCAGCACCTCGACAAACTGCTTGCTGATGGCCTGCGCTGCAGCACCGTCCAGCGTGCGGTTCAGCGCAATGATGCCGCCAAAGGCCGAGGTGGGATCGGTCTTGAAAGCCTTGCTGTAGGCCTCCAGCGCGTCCGCACCCACCGCCACGCCGCAGGGGTTGGCATGCTTGACGATCACGCAGGCAGCCGCATCAAAACTCTTGACACATTCCCAGGCGGCATCGGCGTCGGCGATGTTGTTGTAGCTGAGCTCCTTGCCCTGCAGTTGCCTGGCGGTGACCAGCGAGCCAGGTGCCGGATAGAGGTCGCGGTAGAACGCGGCCTGCTGGTGCGGGTTCTCGCCATAGCGCAGGTCCTGCAGCTTGATGAAGCGACCGTTGGCCTGGCCCGAAAACAGCGAATGACTGCCATCGTCCTGGATGCGCGACAGGTCCATCGTGACGCACTCCGTGATGCCATCGGAGA
>CAZUJD010000470.1:0-1813 GCA_964620025.1 uncultured Ramlibacter sp.
GACGACCATTGCGACAAAAACGCCGTCAGTGACGTGATGCGCCCCATCTGGCTGGCTGCATAGTTCACAGCCCGCGCCCCCTGAACCCCGTTGCCCCACACGCTGCCCGGCTGGCGGTCGTTGGCGTCTATCGTCAGGTCCACACAGCGCGGGTCTGCATGCGTGCGGTGGATCACAAATACCTGGTCGCGCGGGCTGCCCGGCGTGGTCTGGCTGCGCAGCAGCGCCAGGCGCTGCGACACCCAGGCCTCGACGCGCTGCAGGCGGTCGCGCTGCCCGGCCTTGAAGCGTGCCAGGAAACCGGCGGTGAACGGCTGGTTGCGCGGGTCATACATGTCCAGCGACGGGTCCACCGACAGCGGATCGTGTTCGTCGGTCACCGAAGGGTCAATCCAGTTGCGCATCAGCGTGCTGCGGCCCTCGTGCGCGGCGCACAGCGCCAGCCCGTCCACCGGCGGCAGGTCGGCGGGTGAGAGGCCGGCTGGATCGCCGTCCAGCATGTGGGTGATGGTCAGGTGCTCCGCCTGGGCCTGGTAAAACGCCGACAGCGATGCGCCCCCGGAATTGCCGATCAGCACCACCTTGTCATAGCCCTGTGCGCGCAGGTACTGCACACCCGCGCCCAGGTCCTGGATCACGCGCTCCATGAGCAGCAGCGTGTCGTTGCCCGCGTAGCGCGAGTTGAGCCCCATGCACGCCACCCCGCGCGCGGCCAGCGGCGCGATCAGGTAGTGCCCCATGAAATTGCTGGTGGGGTGCATGACGATGGCAGCGACCTTCTTCGGGCCTGCGGGCTGCATCCATGCGCCGTAGATGCGCGGGCGCAGCAGCTGCAGGCCCGACTGGCTTTCCATGGCGGCGCCGGGCTTGACGTCGATGGCTGCGAGCTGGAGTTCTGGCATGTAGATCCGGGTCATTTGGTGCGATTATCGGGGGCATGCCTGATCCAAATGCTCCTGCAACACCCCCGGTAGTACCTTCCTCTTCACCGCGCACGGTGGTCTATACCCAGCGCGTCGAGTTCGGCGATTGCGACCCGGCGCGCATTGTGTGGTTTCCCAATTTCTTCCGCTGGATTGACGCCGCATCGCGCCATTTCTTTGTGCAGTGCGGGGTTCCGCCCTGGCACGAGACCGAGGCCACGCTGGGCATCATCGGCACACCGCTGGTGGACACGCACGCGAAGTTCATCAAGACGGCCAGCTATGGCGATACGCTGCAGATCCACGTGCACGTGGCCGAATGGCGCGGCAAGAGCTTCGTGCAGCGCTACCGCATCACGCGCGGTGACGACCTGATCATGGAATGTGACG
The DNA here is from genome assembly GCA_964620025.1 of uncultured Ramlibacter sp. Classification (GTDB taxonomy): domain Bacteria; phylum Pseudomonadota; class Gammaproteobacteria; order Burkholderiales; family Burkholderiaceae_C; genus RAM1. The sequence continues at coordinate 1,314 of CAZUJD010000470.1, forward strand.
AGGTGCGCATCTTCGCGGCGCGACGCGACGACGGCAGCATCCGGGCCCTGCCTATTCCTGCGCAGATACGCGAGCGCTGCGAATGAGGCTCAGAGCACCAGGATCGCGCGGAAGTCGTTGACGTTGGTGTGCGTCGGGCCGGTCACCACCAGGCCGCCCAGGGGTTCAAAAAAACCGTAGGCGTCGTTGCGGTCCAGGTACTGGTCCACCTTCATGCCCGCCGCCTGCGCGCGCGCAAGCGTGTCGGGCGACACAAACGCGCCCGCGTTGTCTTCCACGCCGTCGATGCCGTCGGTGTCTGCGGCCAGCGCCCAGACGCCGCCCTGACCCTGCAGGGCCTGCGCCAGGCCCAGGCAGAACTCACCCGCACGCCCCCCGCGCCCCCGGGGCGTTCCCTCGGGCTGCTTCTTCACCGTCACCGTCGTCTCGCCGCCGCTGAGGATCACGCTGGGCTTCTTCCATGCCCCGGTACCCCGCGCCACGGCGCGGGCCAGTGCGGC
>CAZUJD010000471.1:0-1811 GCA_964620025.1 uncultured Ramlibacter sp.
TCACGTTCTGCTGCAGCGTGATGCGCGGGTCGAACATCACCCGCAGCAGGCCGATGATCTGCAGGTCGGGGTTGAGGTTGGCATGCACCTGCTTGATGGTGTTGACCAGGTCCGTGAGCCCCTCCAGCGCAAAGTATTCGCACTGCATGGGCACGATCACGCCATGCGCGCAGCACAGGCCGTTGAGCGTGAGCATGCTCAGGGAAGGCGGGCAATCGATGAGGATGAAGTCGTAGTCGGCGTCCACCTCGGCCAGCGCGAGCTTCAGGCGCTTTTCGCGGCGCTCCACATCGACCAGCTCGACCTCGGCGCCGGCCAGCTCGCGGTTGGCGCCCAGCACGTGGTAGCCGCATTTGTCCGAATACGCCGCCGCCTCCTTGACCGAGGCGGATTCGAGCAGCACGTCATACACCGTGAGTTCGAGCTTGCGCTTGTCCACGCCCGAACCCATGGTGGCATTGCCCTGCGGGTCCAGGTCGATCATCAGTACACGCTGGCCGATTTTGGCCAGGCCGGCGGCCAGGTTGACGGTGGTGGTCGTCTTGCCGACGCCGCCCTTCTGGTTGGCAACGCAGAATATCTTTGCCATCGGGTCCTACTTTGTCAGGGCGAGTTTGACGCCAAAGCCGATCAGGAACACACCCGCCACCTTTTCCAGCACCCGGCCCACGACCGGGTTGGCGCGCATGCGCTCGGCCAGAAAGTGCGTGAGCAGCGTGGCGCCCAGGCCATAGGCAAAGGTCAGCACGGCAATGGTCAGCGCCATGACGCCAAAGGTCAGCAGACCCTGGTGGCGGGCCGGGTCCACAAACAGCGGGAAGAACGCCATGTAAAAAACGATGGCCTTGGGGTTGAGCAAGGTGATCAGCAGCGCCTGCCTGAAGTAGTGGCGCGGCTGGATGTTCAGCACCGGTGCGGCGCCGGGTTTGGCCGTCAGCATCCGCAAGCCCAGCCAGGCCAGGTAGGCGGCGCCCAGCCATTGCACCGCATTGAATGCAGCGGGGTACGCCACCAGCAGCGCGGCCACGCCACCCACCGCCATCCACATGAGCACCTGGTCACCGGCGATCACGCCCAAGGTGGCGCCCAGCCCACCGGCGATGCCGCCTTTGCTGGTGGAGGTGATGAGCGCCAGGTTACCAGGGCCTGGAATCGCCAGAAAAATGATGATCGCGGCGACAAAAGTGCCGTAGTCTGCAATGCCAAACATGGATTCCCCCGGTGAAAGCGCAAGGCTTGAGGGACCGAGTTTACGTTACGCCACCGGCTGCGCTGTGTGCGGCGGGCCGTCGCTGGTGCGGCGCAGCCACACAATGCAGCGCTCGGCGTCCAGCCCGGGCACGGTGAGTTGTTCCACGTGAAACACCTGCGCCTGCGCCTGCGCCGGCAGCGCCGCCAGCTCGTCGGCAGGGTGTTTGCCCTTCATGGCCAACCAGGCACCGCCCTGCCCCAGCGCACCGCCAGACCAGTTCACAAAGTCCGCCAGCGATGCAAAAGCGCGGGAGCTGATCACGTCAAACGGGCCGGTCAGGCTCTCCACCCTGGCGTGCACACCTCTGAGGTTGGGCAGCTTCAGGGTGGCGGCCACCTGCTGGATGAAGGCCGCCTTTTTGGCGACCGTGTCCACGCAGCTCACGTCTACCTCGGGGCAACAGATGGCCATCACCACACCGGGCAGGCCGGCGCCGGCGCCCACGTCCAGCAGCTTCACGGCCTGCGCCTGGGTGTGGCGGCGCAGCGGGCCGATGGCGGCCAGGCTGTCCAGCAGATGGTGCGTCAGCATTTCCTGGGGGTCACGCACGGCCGTCAGG
>CAZUJD010000472.1:0-1808 GCA_964620025.1 uncultured Ramlibacter sp.
AGCGCGAGCACCGCATCCAGCGACGGCGTCTGGGCAGTTCCCATGACCAGCACGCGCACCGGCATGGCCAGCTGCGGCATCTTCAGGCCGTGGCCGGCCAGCACTTCCTTGATGGCTGCGGCAATGGACGCCTTGTCCCAGGCCACCGCAGCCAGCCTGTCGGCCAGCGTCGCCACGGCAGGTCTCACGGCATCGGTCACATGCTGCGCCTTTTCGTCGGCCGCCGGGGTCACGTCCGCATAGAAAGCCGCAGCCCAGCGCGACAGCGCCACCGTGGTGTCGCAGCGGTCCTTGAACAGTCCGCAGATCGCAACCAGTCTGTCGTCTGCTGCAATACCCTGCTTTTGCAGCTGGGCGGCCACCAGCGGCGCCAGCGCGTCGTCGGCCATGGCCTTCAGGTGTTGGGCATTGACCCAGCGCAGCTTGGCTTCGTCAAACTGGGCGGCGCTGCGGCCCAGGTGGTCCAGGTTGAACCATTCCAGGAATTGCGCGCGGCTGAAGATTTCATCGTCGCCGTGGCTCCAGCCCAGGCGCGCCAGGTAGTTGACCATGGCGTCGGGCAGGTAGCCTTCGTCACGGTACTGCGTCACGGGCTTGGCGCCGTTGCGCTTGCTCATCTTTTCGCCCTGCTCGTTCAGCACGGTGGGCAGGTGCGCATACACCGGTGGTTCCTTGCCCAGCGCCCTGAAGATGTTGATCTGGCGCGGCGTGTTGTTCACGTGGTCGTCACCGCGGATCACGTGGGTGATGGCCATGTCGATGTCGTCCACCACCACGCAGAAGTTGTAGGTGGGCGTGCCGTCGGGCCGCGCGATCACCAGGTCGTCCAGCTCGTCGTTGCTGATCTCGATGCGGCCCTTGACCTTGTCGTCCCAGGCCACCACGCCGCCCTGCGGGTTCATGAAGCGCAGCACCGGCTTGACGCCCCCGGGCACCGCCGGAAGCACCTTGCCCGGCGCGGGTCTCCAGGTACCGTCGTAGCGCGGCTTTTCCCTGGCGGCCATCTGCCTTTCACGCAATGCGTCCAGTTCGGCCACGCTCATGTAGCACGGGTACACGTGGCCCGCCGCCTGCAGCTGCGCCAGCACTTCCTTGTAGCGGTCCATGCGCTGCATCTGGTAGAACGGGCCTTCGTCATGGTTCAGCCCCAGCCAGGCCATGCCTTCGATGATGACGTCCACCGCTGCCTGCGAGTTGCGTTCCAGGTCGGTGTCTTCGATGCGCAGGATGAAATCACCGCCCGTGGCGCGTGCGAACGCCCAGGGGTACAGCGCCGAGCGGATGTTGCCCAGGTGGATGAAGCCCGTCGGCGACGGGGCGAAGCGTGTTCTGGTTTTGCTCATTGAATCGCGTTCAGGGTGTCCAGGCCGCGCTGCAGGTCGGCCTTCATGTCGTCCAGGTGTTCCAGGCCCACGGCCATGCGGATCAGGCCCTGCCCGATGCCGGCAGCCTGTCGCTGCGCCTCGGACAGTTTGCCGTGCGATGTACTGGCCGGATGGGCCAGCAGGGTCTTGGTGTCGCCCAGGTTGGTGCACAGCGACATCACCTGCAGCGAGTCCAGCACATGAAAGGCCCGCGAGCGGGCCTGCTCAGGGGTGTCCGCCCTGACGTCAAACGACAGCACGGCACCGCCCACACCCGACATCTGGCGCATGGCCAGCGCGTGCTGCGGATGGCTGGGCAGGCCGGGGTAATGCACGCGTGCCACGGCCGGATGCTGCTCCAGCCACTGCGCAACGGCCAGCGTGGAGGCGCTCTGGGCCTGCAGGCGCAGGCTCAGGGTTTCCAGGCCCTTGAGCACCACCCAG
>CAZUJD010000473.1:0-1788 GCA_964620025.1 uncultured Ramlibacter sp.
GACGCTGTTCGTCATGACCGGGCTGACATTGCTGGGCTTCTTCCTGTTTGCCCGCTGGCTGGTGGCCAGCAAGTACGGCCGCGTGCTGCAGGCCATCCGCGACGCCGAATCCCGCGTGATGTTCAGCGGCTACAACCCCATCGGCTACAAGCTCAGCATCTGGGTCATCTCGGCCGTCATGTGTGGCGTGGCCGGCGCGCTGTATGTGCCTCAGGTGGGCATCATCAACCCCAGCGAAATGAGCCCGGCCAACTCGATCGAGATCGCCATCTGGACGGCAGTGGGTGGCCGCGCATCGCTGATCGGCCCGATCGTGGGCGCCTTCATTGTCAACGGTGCCAAGAGCTGGCTGACGGTGACGGCACCGGAATACTGGCTGTACTTCCTGGGGGCATTGTTCATTCTGGTGACGCTGTTCCTGCCCAACGGGGTGGTGGGGCTGGTCAAGAAGCTGCGCAAAGGCGGTGACCAATGACGCCTGATCTGCTGGAAGAAGGTGCGCGCCGCATCCAGGCGCATGCGGGCAGGGTGGAGCCGGGCAAGACCGAGTCCGGTGGCCGCGCAGCGGGCTTCTCGCGGCCTGCCGCCGCGCCGGGTGTGGTGGACACCACCCATGGCCGCATCCTGTACCTGGAAGACGTGAGCGTGAGCTTTGACGGGTTCAAGGCCATCAACAAGCTCAGCCTGGACATCGCGCCGGGCGAGCTGCGCTGCATCATCGGCCCCAACGGTGCGGGCAAGACGACGATGATGGACATCATCACCGGCAAGACCCGGCCTGACGAAGGCACGGTATTCTTCGGCTCCACCATCGACCTGCTGCGCTACAAGGAAGCCGAGATCGCGCAGATGGGCATCGGCCGCAAGTTCCAGAAGCCCACAGTGTTCGAGCACCTCACGGTGTTTGAAAACCTGGAGCTGGCGCTCAAGACCAACAAGGGGGTGTCGGCGTCCATGTTCTTCCGGCTGGACAGCGCCCAGAGCGACCGCCTGGCCGAGATCCTGCACACCATCCACCTGGCCGACAGCGTGACGCGCATGGCCGGTAACCTGAGCCACGGCCAGAAACAGTGGCTGGAGATCGGCATGCTGCTGATGCAGGACCCGAAGCTGCTGCTGCTGGACGAACCCGTGGCCGGCATGACCGACGAAGAAACCGCCCGTACCGCCGAGCTGTTCCTGACGCTCAAGGGCAGGCATTCACTGATGGTGGTGGAGCACGACATGAGCTTCATCCGCACGATCAGCGAGATCGTTACCGTGCTGTGCGACGGGTCCGTGCTGGCGCAGGGCACGCTGGACCAGGTGCAGGCCGACGAACGTGTGATTGAAGTCTATCTGGGCCGCTAGTGATGCTGACAGTCAAGAACATCAACCAGTACTACGGCGGCTCGCACATCCTGCGCGACGTGAGCCTGGATGCGAACCTGGGCAAGGTGACGGTGCTGCTGGGCCGCAACGGCGTGGGCAAGACCACGCTGCTCAAGAGCCTGATGGGGCTGGTGCCCATCAAGACCGGCACCATCGAATTCGACGGCAAGGTGATCCACAACGCCACGCCCTATGAGCGTGCGCGCGCCGGCATCGGCTTCGTGCCGCAGGGGCGCGAGATTTTTGCGCGCCTGACGGTCGAAGAAAACCTGCGCATGGGTCTGGCGTACAAGAGCGCGTCCACGCCCATTCCCGCAGAGCTGTACGAACTTTTCCCCGTGCTCAAGCAGATGCTCAACCGTCGCGGCGGCGACCTGTCGGGCGGCCAGCAGCAGCAGCTGGCCATCGCGCGCGCGC
>CAZUJD010000474.1:0-1787 GCA_964620025.1 uncultured Ramlibacter sp.
ACGACGAACCGTTGGACTCGGTGATTTCCGACACCACACGCATGGTGTAGGGGAACTCTTCCTTGGTCGGCAGCACGGCAACCAGTGCGCGCTTGGCCAGGCGGCCGTGGCCGATTTCGCGGCGCTTGGTGCTGCCCATGCGGCCGACTTCGCCGGTGGCGAAGGGGGGCATGTTGTAGTGCAGCATGAAGCGGTCTTCGTATTCGCCCATCAGCGCGTCAATGCGCTGCGCGTCGCGCTCGGTACCCAGCGTGGCCACTACCAGCGCCTGCGTTTCGCCGCGCGTGAACAGGGCCGAGCCGTGGGTGCGGGGCAGCACGCTGTTGCGGATTTCGATGGGGCGCACGGTGCGCGTGTCGCGACCGTCGATGCGGGGCTCGCCCGACAGGATCTGGCTGCGCACGATCTTGGCTTCGATGTCGAACAGCAGCGCATCGACCTTGACGGCGTCGAATTCGGCGCCCTCTTCCTTCAGTGCGGCATGCACCGAGGCCGTGGCCTCGCGCAGGGCCTGCGTACGGGCCTGCTTGCTGCGGATCTGGTAGGCGGCGCGCAGCTTGCCCTCGGCCAGGCCATTGACCTTGGCGATGAAGGCTTCGTCCTTGGCCGGCGGCTGCCAGTCCCAAGCCGGCTTGCCGGCATCACGCACGAGTTCATGGATGGCGTTGATGGCGATCTTGCCCTGGTCGTGGCCGAACACCACGGCGCCCAGCATGACCTCTTCGGACAGTTGCAGGGCTTCGGATTCCACCATCAGCACGGCAGACTCGGTGCCGGCCACCACCAGGTCCATCTGGCTGTCCTTGCGCTGGGTCTGGCCCGGGTTCAGGACGTATTCGCCATTGATGTAGCCCACGCGGGCGGCGCCGATGGGGCCGTTGAACGGCAGGCCGGAAATGGCCAGCGCCGCGCTGGTGCCGATCATGGCGGCAATGTCGGCGTCCACTTCGGGGTTCAGCGACACGGTGTGGATGACCACGTGCACTTCGTTGAAAAAGCCTTCGGGGAACAGCGGACGGATCGGACGGTCGATCAGGCGGCTGGTCAGGGTTTCGTGCTCGCTGGGCTTGGCTTCACGCTTGAAGAAGCTGCCCGGAATCTTGCCCGCGGCGTACGTCTTCTCGATGTAGTCCACGGTCAGGGGAAAGAAGTCCTGGCCGGGCTTGGACGACTTGGAACCCACCACAGTGGCCAGCACCACGGTGCCCTCGATGTCCACGATGACGGCGCCGGAAGCCTGGCGGGCGATTTCGCCGGTTTCCAGGACCACCTTGTGCTGGCCCCACTGGAAGGTCTTGGTGACTTTGTTGAAGATGCTCATGTTCATTTCTCCTTGGGTGTGGGCGCATGAGGCTGCACCCGGGGCCCGGAGGCTGGCGGTCTGAACACGATGCCATTCCATCAACAATCAGGCGATTCCTGATGGAATGACACAGCGCGTATCCGTCTTGCCTGTCTCCGAAGTAATAAACGCCTGAGCTAGCGGGCTAACTCAGGCGTTTTCTTGTTCTGTGGCAGCTTACTTGCGCAGGCCCAGCTTGGCGATCAGCGCGGTGTAGCGGTCGGCGTCCTTGGTCTTCAGGTAAGCCAGCAGGCTCTTGCGGCGGTTCACCATGCGCAGCAGGCCGCGGCGACCATGGTGGTCCTTGGCGTGCGTCTTGAAGTGCGGGGTGAGTTCGTTGATGCGGGCGGTCAGCAGTGCAACTTGCACTTCGGGGCTGCCCGTGTCGTTGGCGCTGCGCGCGTTGGCCTTGACGACTTCGGCCTTGTTCAGAGCGGTCATTTCA
>CAZUJD010000475.1:0-1786 GCA_964620025.1 uncultured Ramlibacter sp.
CAACGCTGTCCACCATGGACAGTGCACGCTCGACTTCACCGCCAAAGTCCGCGTGGCCGGGGGTGTCAACGATGTTGATGTGCGTACCCTTCCAGGTCACCGCGCAGTTCTTGGCCAGGATGGTGATGCCGCGTTCCTTTTCGATCGCGTTGTTGTCCATCACGGTGTCCACGACCTTTTCGTGGTCGGCAAAGGTGCCCGACTGGCGCAGCAGCTGGTCAACCATCGTGGTCTTGCCATGGTCCACGTGGGCGATGATGGCGATGTTGCGGATTTGCTTGGTGCTCATTTTTGGGTTTCCAGGATTTGCTGTATTTCAGGGGGGCTCAGCAGTCGCCCCGGGATCAGTTCGCCGGCCTTGACATGGCCAGTGCCGAGCAGCGTGCGCGGCATGCCGAAAACAGCCACCTGCGCACTGTCGTGCCAGTGGCCGCGACGGCGCAGGCCGCTCAGGAAGCGTCCGGCATTGTCGCCATCCAGCGTGACAGCCTCATGGCCGGGCAGCAGCGCTTCCACAGGCAGCAGCCGCTGCAGTCGTTCAGCTTCGGTCATGGACTCCAGCGCGTCCAGGCTGACACATTGCGTGGCTTCGAAGGGGCCGGTGGCGACCCGGCGAAGGGCCGTCAGGTGGCCGCCGCAACCCAGTGCTTCGCCAATGTCTTCACCCAGCGTGCGTATGTAGGTGCCCTTGCTGCAGCGCACACGCAGCCGCACAAAGGGGGTTTCGGCCTGCAGTGCGGATTCCAGCAACTCAAGCTCATGAATGGTCACTTCACGAGGTTCACGTTCGATGGTCTGGCCATCGCGCGCGTATTCATACAGGGCCTTGCCATCCCGCTTGAGCGCACTGTGCATGGGCGGAACCTGCCGGATCGGTCCGGTGAACTGGTCCAGTACCTGCACGAGCTGGCCCGGCGTGCATTGCACAGGCCGGGTCTGCATGACTTCACCCTCGGCATCGGCGGTGGTGGTGGTGATACCCAGCCGGACGGTGGTTTCGTAGGTCTTGTCGGCCTCCAGATGCAGCTGGCTGAACTTGGTGGCGGCGCCAAAGCACAGGGGCAGGACCCCGGTGGCCAGGGGGTCCAGCGTACCGGTGTGCCCTGCCTTTTCGGCACGCAGAAGCCACTTGCACTTCTGCAAAGCATTGTTGCTGGACAGGCCCAGCGGCTTGTCCAGCAACAGCACCCCATGCACGGGGCGCCTCACGACCCTCGTGCGCGGCGCGTTCATGGCTATTCCTCGTTTTTGGAACGGGAGGCGACGGCCTGCGCGATCAGTGCATTCATGTCGGCGGCACGCTCGGTGGTGCGGTCGAACACAAAATGCAGCGTCGGTACCGTGTGGATGTGCAAGCGCTTGAAAAGCCCGTTGCGCAGGAACCCTGCAGCATGGTTCAAGGCTTCCTCGCATTCGGCGGGTGTGCCCACCAGCACGCTGAAGAAGACCTTGGCATGCGCGTAGTCCGGCGTCACCTCCACCGAACTGAGCGTCACCATGCCCAGCCGCGGGTCCTTGACCTCGCGGATGAGTTCCGCCAGGTCGCGCTGGATCTGGTCAGCGACCTGGTAGGAACGGTTGGGCTTGGCGGACTTCTTCGCGGGCATGGCTTACAGCGTACGGGCGATTTCCTTGACCTCGAAGAACTCCAGCTGATCACCTTCCTTGATGTCGTTGTAGTTCTTGAGCTTGATACCGCACTCAAAGCCTTCCTTGACTTCGCGCACGTCGTCCTTCAGGCGCTTGAGCGTGTCGATGTCACCGGTGTAGATCACCACGTTGTCGC
>CAZUJD010000476.1:0-1773 GCA_964620025.1 uncultured Ramlibacter sp.
TTGATCAGCGTGGATTTGCCGGAACCCGACGGCCCGCACACCACCACCACATCACCCTTGTTGATGTTGACGGAACAATCGGTCAGCACCTGGACGGGGCCATACCACTTGGAAACGTTCTTGATTTCGATCATGTTCTTGTTCAACCTTAACGAATGATGGCGATCTTGGCCTGCAGGCGCTTGACCAGGTAAGACAGGCCAAAGCAGACGATGAAGTAAACGATGGCTGCCAGCAGGTAGGCTTCTTCGGGTCGGCCATAAATCTTGCCGGCGGTCACAAAGCCCTTGAGCAGGTCATAGGCGCCGATCGCATACACCAGCGACGTATCCTGGAACAGGATGATGGTCTGCGTCAGCAGCACCGGCAGCATGTTGCGGAATGCCTGGGGCAGCACCACCAGGCGCATGTTCTGGCCGTAGGTCATGCCCAGCGCCTGGCCGGCAAAGACCTGGCCGCGCGGAATGGACTGGATGCCCGCACGCATGATCTCGCTGAAATAGGCTGCCTCAAACGCGATGAACGTGATGGTGGCAGACAGTTCGGCGCCGATCGGCCGGCCGATCAGGGTGGGCACCAGCAGGTAGAACCACAGGATCACCATGACCAGCGGAATGCTGCGCATGCCGTTGACATAGATCGTTGCGGGCACCATCAGTGCCTTCTTGCCCGACAGGCGCATCAGCGCCAGCAGCGTGCCAAAAAAGATGCCGCCCAGGGTCGCAACGATGGTCAGCTGGACACTGAACCAGAAGCCATTCAGCACGAACTTGCTGATGATTTCCCAGTTGACAAATGAAAGGTCGAGTCCGCCCATGTCAGTGCCCCCCGGTGCCACCGGCAACGATGAAGCCGGGGATCTGGATTTTCTTCTCGATGAAAGCGAACACACGGTTCACGGCGAATGCCGACAACGCATACAGCGCGGTGACGGCAAGGTAGATCTCGATGCCGCGCGACGTTTCCTCCTGGGCCTGCATGGCAAACATCGTCAGTTCCGCGATGGACACGGCAAAGGCCACCGACGAGTTCTTCAGCAGGTTCATGGACTCGCTGGTCAGCGGCGGCATGATGATGCGCACCGCCATGGGCAGCAGCACATAGCGGTAGGTTTGCGCGGTGGTAAAGCCCATGGCCATCCCCGCGTAGCGCTGCCCGCGCGGCAACGCCTGGATACCTGCGCGCACCTGCTCGGCAATACGCGCAGAAGTGAAAAAGCCCAGCGCAAACACCACCAGCAGGAAGCCTGGTATCTGCTGCATGGCCGGGAACATCTTGGGCAGCACAAAATACCAGATGAAGATCTGGACCAGCAACGGGATATTGCGAAACAGCTCAACCCATACGTTGGCAATGCGAACGAGCCAGGGGCTGTTGGGCAGGGTCCGCAAGGTACCGATCAGGGCACCGACCACCACCGCAATCACCCAGGAACTGCCGGCCACCGAGAGCGTCCAGCCCCAGGCATCCATCATCCATTGCAGGTAGGTCCGCCCGCCCCCGTCGTCATTGAGAAATACCTGCCAGTCCCAAGCCATATAGGTCTCCGCCAAGGAAAATGATTGTGTTTTGTATCTGGTTGTCCGCAGCAGCGATTTGCGTGCCAACCTTAAATGAGAAACCCCGCCAGAGCAATAGCCACGGCGGGGCCTCTTCAGCCGCTCAGTGAAGCATCACTTCTTGGCGTAGTCTTCCATCGGCTTGTCGTTCGGGCTGGCCCAGGCGGCCTTGGTGCTTTCGCTGATCGGCAGGCCCACGCGCGTGTTCTTCGGC
>CAZUJD010000477.1:0-1770 GCA_964620025.1 uncultured Ramlibacter sp.
GGGGCCATGCAGTTTATCTACGGCATGGGCATTGACGCGTTCATCGCCCGGGCCGACCAGCTGGCGGAGCGCTACGGCGCCGGGTTTGCACTGACGGACGCGGTGAAGGCCGCGATCCGCCAGCACGAGCCCCGCTGGTAGCCCGTTGGCCGCAGCCACAACAGGCCGGGCTTGACCCGGCCTTTTTTCCGCCTATGATTCAGGTTATTACCATGTCATCTATAGGACTAGATCTTGAATGCGCCCACTTTGCAACTGGTGTCCGACACGCCGGGCCTGAGCCGCTACGGCGCGCTGGCCGCCGCGCTGCGCGCGCGCATCGTCGCGGGCGAATGGCCGCCGGGAAATGCCTTGCCGTCCGAGCAGCAACTGGCCGGCGACCACCAGGTGGCCCTGGGCACCTTGCGCCGGGCGCTGGAACTGCTGGCCGCGCAGGGGCTGATCGAGCGCGTGCATGGCCGTGGCACTTTCGTTCGCGCCGGGCTCACGGGCTCGCCGCTGTTACGGTTCTTCCGTTTTGGCCAGGGCACCGGCGAGGTGCCGGTGTCGCGCATCCTGGCGCGCGACCGCATTGCGGCGCCTGCCGCCGTCAGCCGCCGGCTGGGCCTGGGCGCGGGCACACAGGTGCTGCGGCTGCGCCGGCTGCGCCTGCTGCAGGGCCAGCCCTGCCTGCTGGAAGAAGCCTGGCTGCCGCTGCCGCTGTTTGACGCACTGGCCGACAGCGACCCCCGCGAATGGGGAGACCTGCTCTACCCCGAATACGCCAGCCGCTGCGGTGTGCATGTGCACCGCGCGGTGGACGAGGTGTCGTTCGGCACCCTGGCGGCCACGCAGGCGCGCCAGTTGGCACTGCCTGCGGGCCACCCCAGCGCTGTGGTGTCGCGCCACGCTTTTGACTTGACCGGCCGCTGTATCGAAGCACGCACCAGCGTGGGCGATGCGCACGCCTTTCACTACACCGTCACCATCACCTGACAAACCAACGGAGACAGACATGACCATCCCCAAACCTCTTTTCACCCGGCGCACGGTGCTGCGCACTGCAGCTGCTGGGGCGGCTGCGACCATGGCGCCATTCATCCACGCCCAGGGCGATCGCCCTGTCAGCCTGGTGGTGTCCTACCCGGCCGGCGGTGGCGCGGACCTGATGGCCCGGCTGATCGCACCCCACCTGGCCACGGCCCTGGGCCGCAGCGTCGTGGTGGAAAACAGGCCCGGAGCCAGCGGGCAGATCGCCGCCCAAGCCGTCGCCAAGGCCGTCCCGGACGGCAACACGCTGCTTCTGGATGCGTCGTCGTTCGCGGTAAACCCCTCGCTGTTCGCCAAACTGCCCTATGACAGCGAAAAGGACTTCACCCCGCTGGGCATCGTGGCGCTGTTTCCCAACATGCTGGTGTGCACGCCCTCATACGAGGCCCGTACCGTCAAGGACGTGGTGCGCCTGGCCAAGGCCGCGCCCGCGCGCATCGCCTATGCGTCGTCGGGCAACGGTTCGGCCCAGCACCTGGCCGGCGCTCTGTTCGAGGACCGCGCGGGTGTCCAGCTGGTGCACGTGCCCTACCGCGGCGGCGGCCCTGCGTTGACGGATGTGATGGGCGGCCAGGTGCCCCTGTTCTTTGCCAACGTGGCATCGTCGCTGGGGCATATCCAGTCGGGCCGGCTGCGCCCGCTGGGTGCCACCAGCCGTCGCCGGGCACGCGCGCTGGCCGACGTGCCGACCATGGAAGAAGCCGGCGTGAAATGCGGCCGGGTCAGATATCTGTTCACCCA
>CAZUJD010000478.1:0-1770 GCA_964620025.1 uncultured Ramlibacter sp.
AGGTCGTCGAGCTGCTTGAGGACCGTGCCGATCCGTGCCAAGAGGTTGGTGGTGGGGAGAACGGGCAGAATTGTCCCATGACCGACAGGAAGGAGTTGTCCGCCCCCCAGAAAGCCCTGCTGAAAATGGGCCTGGCGCGCGACATTGATCTGGCCTTGCACCTGCCGTTGCGCTACGAGGACGAAACCCGCATCGTCAGGCTGCGAGACGCACGGGAGGGCGACAACGTACAGATCGAGGCCACGGTGACTTCATGCGAGGTGAGTTACCGGCCGCGCCGCCAGTTGCTGGTGACGGTGGACGATGGCTCGGATACCTGTGTGCTGCGCTTTTTCAGCTTTTACCCCTCGCAGCAGAAGGCTCTGGCTGCGGGCGCGCGGCTGCGCGTGCGCGGCGAGCTCAAGGGGGGCTTCATGGGCTGGACCATGATGCACCCGTCATTCCGGCCCGCCGGCGGTGCATTGCCTACAGCCCTCACGCCGGTGTATTCCACCGTGGCCGGGCTGCCGCAGGCATACCTGCGCAAGGCGGTGCTCGGCGGCCTGGCCAGGGCCGATCTGTCGGATACCTTTGCCCCGGAGATTGCCGCCCGCATGGGCCGCGACGCGCCGTGGACGCTGCGCGAGGCGCTGCAGTTCCTGCATCATCCCGCACCCGAAGTCCCCCTGGCAGCGCTGGAAGACCGCAGCCACCCGGCCTGGCAGCGGCTGAAAGCCGAGGAACTCCTGGCGCAGCAGCTTTCCCAATTGCAGAGCAAGCGCGAGCGCGACCGGCTCAAAGCGCCGACGCTGGGCGCTGCCAGCGGCGGCCTGCATGAGCAGCTGCTGGCCGTTTTGCCGTTTGCGCTGACAGCAGCGCAGCGCCGGGTGGGTGAAGAAATTGCGCGCGACCTGTTGCACACAGTGCCCATGCACCGGCTGTTGCAAGGCGACGTTGGCTCTGGCAAGACCGTGGTGGCGGCGCTGGCTGCGGCCATCGCCATCGACGCAGGCTGGCAGTGCGCGTTGATGGCCCCCACAGAAATCCTGGCTGAGCAGCACTTTCGCAAGCTCATTGGCTGGCTGGAGCCCCTGCTGGCACCCCGTGGCCTGCGGGTGGCCTGGCTGACGGGCAGCCAGAAGAAGAAGGAGCGCACGGCCATGGCCGCGCTGGTGCAAAGCGGCGAAGCCGCCCTGGTCGTCGGCACCCACGCCGTGATCCAGGACCAGGTGGAGTTCAGGAATCTGGCGCTGGCCATCATTGACGAGCAGCACCGCTTTGGCGTGGCGCAGCGCCTGGCCCTGCGCAGCAAGATGCGCGAGCCGGGCCATGAACCCCATCTGCTGATGATGAGCGCCACGCCCATCCCGCGTACGCTGGCCATGAGCTACTACGCCGATCTGGATGTGTCCACCATTGACGAACTGCCGCCGGGACGCACGCCAATCGTGACCAAAGTCATTTCCGAACAGCGGCGCGACGAGATCATCGAGCGCATCCGTGCCCAGGTGGCCGATGGGCGGCAGGTTTACTGGGTTTGTCCGCTGATCGAGGAAAGCGAGGCGCTGGACCTGACCAATGCCACGGCCACGCATGAATCCCTCAGCGCAGCGTTGCCGGGTGTGATGGTGGGCCTGCTGCATTCACGCATGCCGCAGGCCGAAAAAAAGGCGGTCATGTCCCTGTTCACCAGCGGCCAGATGGGTGTGCTGGTCAGCACGACAGTGATTGAGGTGGGCGTGGACGTGCCCAACGCCTCGCTGATGGTGATCGAGCATGCCGAGCGCTTCG
>CAZUJD010000479.1:0-1769 GCA_964620025.1 uncultured Ramlibacter sp.
ACATGTTCGGCGTGGTCAAGAACAAGATCATGTACGGCAAGAAGGTCAAGGGCATTGAGCGCAGCACCTTCCTGATCGGCGCGGACGGCATCCTCAAGAATGAATGGCGCGGCCTGAAAGTGCCCGGCCATGTGGACGAAGTCCTGAAGGCCGTGAAGGCGCTCAAGAAGGCGGCCTGACGTTTTGCAGCAACATGGGCCGGTTGAAGCGTCACCGGACTTGTGCATAATGAATTCATGCCGTTGATCCCGACGCACAGCGTCATCACCGCCACCCCCGAAAAAGCCGCCCGGCTCGCCAGGCGGCTTTTTCGCTTTTTGACCCTCCACACAGCGAGTGCCCCGACCCATGCCATTGCCCCCCGCCCCCACCAAGCGCGCCGCCCTGCTGTCCACCGAGGCCTACGATGCTCCGGCCCGGTCACCGCACAAGGCGCAGCGAAAATCGGAGGCGCACCCTACCGGCAGTCCGCTGGCTGAAAAGCCCCAGGCGCTGGACTTTGACCCTCGCACGGGCGGCGGTGAACTGCATCCTGCGCTGCGCGACGCGCCGGATACCTCGGCCGAAAAGATGATCCAGGTCGAGACCCGCAAGTCGGTTGCGGCACCAGCCTCCCAGCCGGCCCCCCGGCCTCGCAAGAAACGGGCAACCGGGCCCGCCAAACTGTTCGTTCTGGACACCAACGTGCTGCTGCACGACCCGATGTGCCTGTTCCGCTTTGAGGAACATGACATCTTCCTGCCCATGATCGTGCTGGAAGAACTGGACGGACACAAAAAGGGCATGACCGAAGTCGCCCGCAACGCACGTCAGACCAGCCGTACGCTGGACGCCCTGGCTGGCGCCCAGGGCGCCGACATCGCCACGGGCTTGAAGCTGGACACCACCGGCCACCGCGAAGCCGGGGGCAGCCTGTTCTTCCAGACCCAGCCGCTGGATGCGAAGCTGCCCATGAGCCTGCCCCAGGGCAAGGCCGACAACCAGATCCTGGGCGTGGTGCAGGCCCTGCGCGACAAACATGCGCCGCGCGAGGTCGTGCTGGTGTCCAAGGACATCAACATGCGCGTCAAGGCGCGCGCCCTGGGCCTGGCCACGGACGACTACCAGAACGACAAGACGCTGGAGGATGGCGACCTGCTCTATTCAGGAGCGATGGCCCTGCCGCCGGATTTTTGGGCCAAGCACGGCAAGACCGTGGAAAGCTGGCAAAGCGGACACCACACCTTCTACCGCATCACCGGGCCGGTGGTACCCAGCCTCCTGATCAACCAGTTTGTGTACTTTGAGGCCCCGGGCGAACCCAGCCTGTACGCCCGGGTGACCGAGATACGGGCCAAGACGGCCGTTCTCAAAACCCTGAAGGACTACGGACACCTCAAGAACGCGGTTTGGGGCGTGACCACCCGCAACCGCGAGCAGAACTTCGCCATGAATCTGCTGATGGACCCCGAGGTTGATTTCGTCACCCTCACCGGCACAGCTGGCACCGGCAAGACACTGATGGCACTGGCCTCGGGCCTGACCCAGGTGCTGGACGATCGCCGCTATACGGAAATCATCATGACGCGCGCCACGGTGAGCGTGGGCGAGGACATCGGCTTCCTGCCCGGCACAGAAGAGGAAAAGATGGGCCCCTGGATGGGTGCTCTGGACGACAACCTCGAGGTGCTGGCCAAGACAGAGACGAGTGCCGGCGAATGGGGCCGTGCGGCCACCAACGAGCTGATCCGCAGCCGCATCAAGATCAAGAGCATGAACTTCATGCGCGG
>CAZUJD010000480.1:0-1760 GCA_964620025.1 uncultured Ramlibacter sp.
AGCCGTCGTCAGCACCGCCGCGGCCGAAGAGCTTGCCGTCTTCATACTTGGGCGTCCAGGGGCCCAGGTCGTTGCGCCAGCCGGTGAACTCGGGCTGCTTGTCCATGTGGCCGTACATCAGGATGGTCTGGCTGGAGCCGGCCCGGGTGGCCGGGATGTCAAAAAACAGCACCGGTGTACGGCCGGGCAGGCGCACGATCTCCAGCGTCAGGCCCTCGACCTTCTGCGCCTGGACCCACTGCGCGGCGTTGCGCAGCACGGTCTCGATATGGCCGTTGGCGGCCCAGTCCTTGTCAAACCCGGGCGATTTGGCCGGAATCTGGATGTAGTCGGTCAGCTGTTTGACGATGTCGCTGTCCCATTGACGGGTGGCATGGGACAGGGCGGCGGCGGCGTCCAGCGTGCCGCCGGGCATTTCACGGTGAAGGGGAGCATTCATGAGTGGTTCCTGAAAGTATCAGCAGGGCAACCCGACACTCTACGCCGCCGTGGCCTGGCGCGCTAGGGCGAGGAATTACCAAGGCGTCAAAGGCCCTGATCGGGCAAACGGAATGGGGTCTGTTTATATTGCGGCCAACCTTGTCCGCTGAAAGCTGCGCATGCCCACTCCGACCGACCTGTCCGCGTTCCCCATCACCCGCAAATGGCCCGCCCGCCACCCCGACCGCATCCAGCTGTATTCGCTGCCCACGCCCAACGGCGTGAAGGCGTCCATCCTGCTGGAAGAAACCGGCCCGCCGTACGAGCCGCACCTGGTGCGCTTTGACACCAACGACCAGATGTCGCCGGAATTCCTGTCGCTCAACCCCAACAACAAGATCCCGGCCATCCTGGACCCCAACGGCCCCGGCGGCCAACCGCTGGCGCTGTTTGAATCCGGCGCCATCCTGGTCTACCTGGCCGGCAAGTCGGGCCGCTTCATGCCCCAGGATGCAGCCGGCAAATACGAAACGCTGCAATGGCTGATGTTCCAGATGGGCGGCGTCGGCCCGATGTTCGGCCAGCTTGGCTTCTTCCACAAGTTCGCCGGCAAGGACTATGAAGACAAGCGCCCGCGCGACCGCTATGTGGCCGAGTCCAGACGACTGCTGGGCGTGCTGGAGCAGCGACTGGCCGGGCGCGACTGGGTGATGGGCACTGAATACACCATCGCCGACATTGCCCTCTTCCCGTGGGTGCGCAACCTGGTGGGCTTTTACGGCGCCGGCGAACTGGTGGGCTTTGACGCCTTCCCCAACGTCCAGCGCGTGCTGGCCGCCTTTGTCCAGCGGCCGGCCGTGGCACGTGGACTGCTCATCCCGGCGCGGGACTGAGCCGCGCCGGCCTCAGGGTCGCAGGTAAGCCCAGCCTGCGGCCTGTTTCTTCATGATTTCGGTCACGCCGGCCGGCACGTAGCCGACGGCGGCGTTCATGTCATCGCGCACCAGCTTTTGCCCGCGCATGGTGTTTTCGCAGGCGATGACCTTCACGCCGGCCTTGGCCGCGTCGCCCACGCGCGACGCCACAGGTGATTCCATCTTGAGCATGCCGATGCCGGGGCCATAGGCCACGATTTCGATGTCCACATTGGCGGCGCCCACGTCGTCCTGCAGGTTTTTGGCATTGTTCAGCGCCAGGTTCCATTTGGCAGGGTCTGCATCGCTGACCTGAATGACGATGCGGTTGCGCGCCGCGCCCGCGGTTTGCGCGTGGACGGTTGCAAGCAGGGTGGCGCAGGCCGCCGCAGCGGTGGATTGCAGGACGAGTCGGCGGTGCATGGC
>CAZUJD010000481.1:0-1757 GCA_964620025.1 uncultured Ramlibacter sp.
GTGGTCGTGCGTGAGCCGGATGCGTCGAAAGGCGCACGTCCGGTTCTTAGGGGGGAGGGAGGCCGAGAGGCCTCCTTCCTACCCTCCACACAGCAAAGCCAGATCTCCTCCCCCCTGCCTGAAAGCGCCGCGGGCATAGGCCTCATCATCGTTGGCGATGAAATCCTGTCGGGCAAACGCGCCGACAAGCACATGGGCAAGGTCATCGAACTGCTGGGGGTACGTGGCCTGTCGCTGGACTGGGCGGAATATGTAGGTGATTCGCCCGAGCGCATCACAGCCACACTCAAGCGGGCTTTTGACGGTGGTGGGCTGGTGTTCTCCACCGGCGGCATTGGAGCCACACCAGACGACCACACGCGACAATGCGCGGCCAGGGCTCTGGGCGTCCCGCTGGCGTTGCACCCCGGCGCTGAAGCCCTGATCCGCGAACGCATGCAGGATGTGGCCAGGGAGCAGGGCGTCGCTTACGAGCCTGACCGGCCCGACAACATCCACCGCCTGAACATGGGGGTATTCCCGGAAGGTGCGCGGCTGATTCCCAACCCCTACAACAAGATTGCAGGTTTCAGCGTGGGTCATGTGCATTTCGTGCCGGGCTTTCCCGTGATGGCCTGGCCCATGATGGAGTGGGTGCTGGACAACCAGTACGTGGCGCTGCAGCGTCGCACGGCCTGGTCAGAAAAATCAGTGATCGTGTTCGGCGCCATGGAAGCAGCGCTGACCCCGTTGATGGAAGGGCTGGAGCGCGATCACCCGGACATCAAGGTCTTCAGTCTGCCCAGTGTGGATCATCCGGAATACGGCCGGCATATCGAGCTGGGTGTGAAGGGCGAGGCCGCAGCCGTCGAGGGCGCATATCCAGCGCTGCTGTCGGGTCTGAAAGCCTTCGGCGCGCAACTGGGCCCTGAGTTGGTGCGTTAATGGATATGCACCTTAGTGGTGCATTTGTGATTTGCACCAAATTGGTGTTACCTGCTAATTTTGCAGGGCTGTCAGGCGGCAAATCTCGTAACTCGGGGCACAATGCGCAGCGTTGCGGATGCCCGGAATGCACCAGCTTTGGCACAAAAACTGCATTCTGCAATCGTCAATTTTTTTAACAACCATCCAACCCAGGAGAACCTGATGGCAAAGACCGTCGCAGACGTGATGAAGATGGTGAAGGAAAACGAGGTCAAGTTCGTTGACTTCCGCTTCACCGACACCCGTGGCAAGGAACAGCACGTGACCGTGCCCGTGTCCGCTTTTGACGAAGACAAGTTCACGTCCGGCCATGCCTTCGACGGTTCGTCCATTGCCGGCTGGAAGGGTATTGAAGCCTCGGACATGCAGCTCATGCCCGACCCGAACACCGCCAACATCGACCCCTTCTTTGAAGAGTCCACGCTGTTCCTGCAGTGTGACGTCGTTGAGCCCAGCGACGGCAAGGCCTACGATCGCGATCCGCGCTCCATCGCCAAGCGCGCCGAAGCCTACCTCAAGGCTTCCGGCCTGGGTGACACGGCCTACTTCGGTCCGGAACCCGAGTTCTTCATTTTCGACGGTGTGCGCTGGAGCAATGAGCCCGGCAAGGTGGGCTTCGAGATCGAAGAATACGAAGCACCCTGGAACAGCGGCAAGGTCCTGGAAGGTGGCAACCGCGGCCACCGTCCCACGGTCAAGGGTGGCTATTTCCCGGTGCCGCCGGTCGACAGCACGCAGGACATGCGCGCCGAGATGTCCATGATCCTCGAATCGCTTGGCATCCCCGTCGA
>CAZUJD010000482.1:0-1747 GCA_964620025.1 uncultured Ramlibacter sp.
TCCATTCCCGCCCTGATGCAGGCTGTGGGCAGGCGTTATGTGCGGTACTTCAATGACACTCAGGGGCGCACTGGCACCCTGTGGGAGGGGCGCTATCGAAGTGCTGTCATCGAGGCTGAAAGGCACTTGCTCGCATGCATGGCCTATATCGACCTCAACCCGGTCAGGGCTGGCATGGTGGCTGATGCAGCCGACTACCCTTGGTCCAGCTATGGACATTACGCGGGCATGCGCAACGACAGGCTGATCACGCCACACCCTATTTATTGGACGTTGGGCAACACACCATTTGCCCGCGAAGCAGCCTACGCCGAACTGGTGCACGCTGGGGTCGCCGAACCCATCCGGGATGCCCTGACCAAATCTGCTTTGGGCGGCTGGGCCCTGGGGGAGTCCGGGTTTGTCGAGGACCTGCAAAAGCGAACAGAACGTCGAGTTACCCGGTCTCGGGCTGGCAGGCCGCAACTCAAACTGATCAATTCAATAAATTGATCTGTCCCCAATTAATCTCAATCATTATGGCGTCAAAGATAATTGTGATCTGACCCCAATTATTCTTCTTGGCATTGTTGTTGCAGTGCACTATGCTTCCAGTCCCTGCGACATAACTAGGAGCACGCCATGACGACGGCTGCCGAGATCCAGCATCTCAAAGACCACGGTTTGTATTCCACGGCCAACGAGCATGACGCTTGCGGCGTGGGTTTTGTGGCCCATATCAAGGGCGAAAAGAGCCACGGCATTGTCCAGCAGGCACTCAAGATCCTTGAAAACCTCGACCATCGTGGCGCCGTGGGCGCGGACAAGCTGATGGGCGACGGCGCTGGCATCCTGATCCAGTTGCCCGACCTGCTGTACCGCGACGAAATGAAGCATCTGGGTGTTGAGCTGCCTCCGCCCGGCGAGTATGGGGTGGGCATGATCTTCCTGCCCAAGGAGCATGCTTCCCGACTGGCCTGTGAACAGGAGATGGAGCGCGCGATCAAGGCTGAAGGCCAGGTGCTGCTGGGTTGGCGTGACGTTCCGGTCAACAAGGACATGCCCATGTCCCCGGCTGTGCGCGAAAAGGAGCCCATCCTGCGCCAGGTCTTCATCGGCCGCGGCGCTGACGTGATCGTGCAGGACGCGCTGGAGCGCAAGCTGTACGTGATCCGCAAGACGGCCAGCGCAGCCATCCAGAACCTCAAGCTCAAGCACTCCAAGGAGTATTACGTCCCCAGCATGTCCAGCCGCACCGTGGTCTACAAGGGCCTGCTGCTGGCCGACCAGGTGGGCACCTATTACCGCGACCTGCAGGATCCGCGCTGCGTGTCAGCCCTGGGCCTGGTGCACCAGCGCTTTTCTACGAACACATTCCCCGAGTGGCCCCTGGCCCACCCGTACCGGTATGTCGCCCACAACGGCGAAATCAACACAGTGCGCGGCAACTACAACTGGATGAAGGCCCGCGAAGGCGTCATGTCCTCGCCGGTGCTCGGCCCTGACCTGAAGAAGCTGTATCCCATCAGCTTTGCGAGCCAGTCCGACACGGCCACGTTTGACAACTGCCTCGAACTGCTGACCATGGCCGGTTATCCCATCAGCCAGGCCGTGATGATGATGATTCCCGAACCCTGGGAACAGCACACCACCATGGACGAACGCCGCAAGGCCTTCTATGAATACCACGCCGCCATGCTCGAGCCGTGGGATGGCCCGGCTTCCATCGTGTTCACCGACGGCCGCCAGATCGGCGCCACGCTGGACC
>CAZUJD010000483.1:0-1731 GCA_964620025.1 uncultured Ramlibacter sp.
AACACTCGACCTACGGATTAAGAGTCCGCTGCTCTACCAACTGAGCTAAGAACCCACTTTTAAAAACTGTGCTGTGGTGGAGAGGAGGAGGATCGAACTCCCGACCTTCGCATTGCGAACGCGACGCTCTCCCAGCTGAGCTACCCCCCCACAACAGCCGACATTCTAGCAATATGGCTACGCGGTCAGGAGCAGGCGCAATTATGCCTCATTGCATGCCGTTTCTGCTGGCCAGCTCCACAAAAAGGCCTGCGTGGTCGAGGTCTGTCAGGCCGTGTTCGATGCCGTCGGCATAGAGCTTTTCAAACAGGCTGGTGATGGGGGCATCAAAGCCGATTTCCTCGGCGGTTGCCAGTGCATTGCGAAGGTCCTTGAGCTGCACCGACATGCGGGCACGGGGGGCAAAATCGCGCTCGACCATGCGCTGGCCATGCACCTGCAGGATGCGGCTGTCGGCAAAGCCGCCGGTGATGGCTTCCCGGACCTTGGCCATGTCGGCCCCGCCGCGGGCGCACATCAGCAGTGACTCGGCTACCGCGCCGATGGTGATGCCCACGATCATCTGGTTGGCCAGCTTGGTGAGCTGGCCCGAGCCGTGCGGACCCACATGGGTGGCGCGGCCGAAAACCTGGAACACCGGCTGAGCCCGGGTGAAGTCCTCCGGGCGGCCGCCGGCCATGATGACCAGCGTGCCCGCTTCGGCGCCGACCGTGCCGCCGGACACCGGTGCATCCAGGTGCGCAAGCCCCAGCGCCGCCAGGCGCGCGGCATGGTCGCGTGCTTCGCGTGGCTTGATGGAGGCCATGTCGATCACCAGTGTGCCGGGCTTCATGGCCGGGGCTGCGCCCTGGTTGAAGATCACGTCTTCCACCACCGCACCGTTTTCCAGCATGCTGACCACGACATCGGCAGCGCCTGCGGCCGCGGCCGCGCTGTCGTGAACGGTGGCACCGAATGCGGCCACACGCTCGGCCTTGTCGCGGCTGCGGTTCCACACGTGAACCTCATGGCCCGCCTCGCACAGGCGGCGCGCCATGGGAAAGCCAATGAAGCCAATGCCCAGTACTGCGATTTTCATTCCCTGCTCCTGCCGTTGTTGGCAGCATGATCGCGCCAATGGCGCGGCGGTTACTGTCAGGCGGCTTTCAGCTGCGGTGCTGCAAACAGCGATTCCATCTCGCGGCGCACCTTGTAGGCGTGCGTGCTGGTGTCAATGGCCACGTCGGCCCAGCTCAGCGACTGGCCCTTTTTCACCGGGCGAACCACCTTGATGCCATGCGCCAGCCCCAGCGGCAACCCGCCCATCTGGATGGAGCGTTGCGCGGGCAGCAATTTGCCCCACACCGTGTAGCCACCTTCGCCATCCAGCACTTCGCCAGGCAGCAGGTCACGTTTGGCCGTGGCCACCACGTCAGCATTCCAGCCGGTGGCCACGCCTGTGGGTTCACCGCGCAGGGCCACGCTGGCCACGCTCACGCCCACTTCCAGTCCGATCAGGTGCCAGCGCTTGTACAGCGTGAAATAGCGCCCGCTCGGATCGGTGTGGGCGTTGTATTCCTCGAAGCAGTTCTTGATGTAGTCGGTCTCGGCCTCCACCGTCACCCAGACACCCATGCGGATGTCGTGCGGGATGGCTCGGCCATCCACATCGAGCGAAGACGCAACTTCGACCTGTCCGTTATGGTGCAGGCAGCCGCCTTCCGCCCGGAGGCGCATCACCGCGGGCAGGTC
>CAZUJD010000484.1:0-1717 GCA_964620025.1 uncultured Ramlibacter sp.
CCTGTTTGCCGAGGCACTGGCCAAACGCACCGGCAAACCCGCCGTGGTGGAAAACCGCCCTGGCGCCGGCAACAACCTGGCCGCCGGCCTGGCGGCCAAAGCCGAGCCCGATGGTCACACGCTGGTACTGAGCCCCGACACGGTGCTCACGGTCAACCCGCTGGTCTATGGCAACCAGGGCGGCTTTGACGCACGCACCGACCTGGTGTCGGCGTCCATCGCCACCAGTTTCAGCCAGATGCTGGTATGCAACCCGACGGTGGGCGTCAAGACCGCGGCCGACCTGGTGGCCAAGTCCAAAGCCGGCCGTGTGACCTATGGCTCGGGCGGCGCAGGCGTGCCGGGCCACCTGGCAGCCGAGATGTTTTTGCAGATCACCGGCGTGAAGATGGACCACGTGCCCTACCGCGGCCCGGCACCTGCCACACTGGCCGTGCTGGCCGGCGAGGTGAACTGCGGCTTCCTGGCCACGCCCACGGTGATCCAGCATGTGAAAGCGGGCAAGCTGGACGCGCTGGCCGTGTCAGCCGGCAGCGCATCGCCGCTCGCGCCCGAAGTGCCCACCCTGGCCCGCGCGCTGAACCAGCCGGGCCTGGACGTGAGTTTCCGGCTGGTGTTCCAGGTGGCCCGTGCGACGCCCGCCCCCGTGCTGGCAGAGATCGAACGCGCCATCATGGACATCATGAAAGACCCCGAAGTACGCACGCGCCTGCAGGCCGCCGATCTGGTGGCACTGGGCACCACCAGTGCGCAGGCGCAGCAGGTACTGCAAGCCGAAATTGCGCGGTGGGAACCCCTGGTGAAACGGCTGGACCTGAAGGCGAACTGAACAAGTGACACGTCCGAACATCATCTTCATCGTTGCCGACGATCTCGGCTTTGCCGACCTGGGTTGCTATGGCGGCCGACCTGACGTGAACGGGCCGGTGTCGCCTGTGCTGGACAGCCTGGCGGCCAACGGTATCCGCTTCACGCAGGGATATTCCAATTCACCCGTGTGCTCGCCCACACGCTTTGCGCTGATGACCGCGCGCTACCAGTACCGTCTGCGAGGCGCAGCCGAAGAGCCCATCAACAGCAAAAGCAAGGGCAGCACCACGCTGGGCCTGCCGCCCGAACATCCCACGCTGCCTTCCATGCTCAAGGGCGCGGGCTATCGCACTGCGCTGATCGGCAAGTGGCACCTGGGTTATCCCCCAGCCTTCGGCCCGCTGCGTTCAGGCTATGAAGAGTTCTTCGGTCCCATGTCGGGCGGGGTGGACTACTTCACCCACTGCAGCAGCAACGGCTCGCACGACCTGTACTTTGGCGAGGACGAGCACCGTGAAGACGGCTACCTGACCGATCTGATCTCGCACCGCGCGGTGGACTACGTGAACCGCATGGCACCAGGTGCCAAAGCCGGCACGCCGTTCTTTCTGAGCCTGCACTACACGGCGCCCCACTGGCCTTGGGAAACACGCGACGACGAGGCCCTGGCACAGGAAGTGAAGAACAACCTGTTCCACCTGCACGGCGGCAACATCCACACCTACCGCAAGATGATCCGGCACATGGACGAAGGCATTGGCTGGGTGATGGACGCGCTGCGCGCGCAGGGTCTGGACCACAACACGCTGGTGGTGTTCACCAGCGACAACGGCGGTGAGCGCTTTTCTGACAACTGGCCGCTGGTGGGCGGCAAGATGGACCTGACCGAAGGCGGCATCCGCGTGCC
>CAZUJD010000485.1:0-1715 GCA_964620025.1 uncultured Ramlibacter sp.
AGATCCAGTACGTGGGCAAGATCAAGACGGCGTTGTTCGGCGGCGAAGGCCTGTTCTTCGCCCGGCTCAGCGGCCCGGGCACCGTGTGGCTGCACAGCCTGCCGTTCTCACGTCTGGCCTCGCGCGTGTTTGCGGCGGCACCCCAACGCGGTGGTTCGCGTGAAGAGGGTTCGGTACTGGGTGGCTTTGCCGGCGGCGGTCTGCTGGGCGGCGTGCTGGGCGGCGACGACGAATAGCTCAGGCCGCCCCCCGGGGCGCAGCGCTGGCAAATTCGCGTTCGCGCAGCCACTTGGTGGCAATCCACTTTTCACCCTCCTGCACGGGAGAACCGCCGTGCAGCGTTTTGCTGTCGGGGTGCGGGATGTCGTAGCTGAAGAATACTGCGTTGCCGCGGCGCGGCCCGACCTCCAGCCCGATGTCGGGAAACACCGTGCCGCCGCCACGCGCCGGCTCGCTCAGGTACATGACGATGGTGGCCACCCGGTGGCCACCGCACTGCAGGATAGTGGCGGTACCGGGTTCACGCGGGTCGAAATAGTCGTAATGCGGACGGTATTCGGCGCCCGGGCCGTACTGCAGCACCTGGATGCCCTCGCCGTTTTCCACGGGCCAGCTGCACAGGCGGGCCAGGCGGGCCTCGACCCGCGCCACCACCTCGTTCTGGCCACGCTGGAAAAACATGCCGTTGCTGGTGCGCACATCAGTCACCTGGTTGGCGCCGGTGGTCATGTCCAGCACGGCCGAGCGCGTCATGGCCGGGCGGGCGGCCTCGATCAGGGCTTCACATTCCTCGTCGCTGAGCAAACCTCCCAGGATGGTGACGGCCGGGTTGCGGACGTTGCCCAGCACCGACACCTGCCGGTCGCCGGCGTCCAGGAACAATGGGTCGCCATCCAGCGCCAGGCGCGGTACCCGGAGCCGGGGCGGCCGTTCGTCGCCGGGGCCTGCTGCCGCCGGTACGGCCGCAGGGACCGGGCGCACAGGCGGCTGCGCCCTGGAGGCCTGCAGGGCCCGACGGGCCACGGCAGGCTCCCAGCCATTGAGGATCATGGCCTGCAACAGGCCGGGCCGTGAATGGCCGGCATTGATCTGGTCGTCCACCCATTGCTGCAGCTCGGGGGTGAGGGTTTGCGTCATATCAGGAAATCACGGGATCGTCCCAGTCTAACCAACAACGTCCCCGAAACAGGCGGGCCAATGACAGGCGACAGCACGGCACGCGCAGGCATGTTAACTTTCGCCCCAATACATCCATTCAACAGAGGCAGACATGACCGGTTCACAGCAAAGGCTGGACGCTCTCTCGCCCGCGCGTTTGCAGGGCATCCGCCGTGGCATCGAGAAGGAAAGCCTGCGCGCGCTGGCCGACGGCGGCCTGGCGCTGACGCCGCATCCGGCGGCACTGGGCTCGGCGCTTACCCATCCCCACGTCACGACCGATTACAGTGAATCGCAGCTGGAGCTCATCACCGGCGTGCACGCAGGGGTGGAAGACTGCCTGACGGAGCTCACGCAGATCCACCAGTTCACCTACCGCGCGCTGCGCGACGCGGGCGATGAAATGCTGTGGGTGTCCAGCATGCCCTGCGGCTTGCCGCCGGATGAAACCATTCCCATCGGTCGCTACGGCACCTCCAACGTGGGCCGGGCCAAGAGCGTCTACCGCATGGGCCTGGGCCACCGCTACGGCCGGCGCATGCAGACCATCTCGGGCA
>CAZUJD010000486.1:0-1709 GCA_964620025.1 uncultured Ramlibacter sp.
CGTGGCGCATGCGGGCCAGCGCTGCGCCGTGGGGCTGGCGGGGCTGGAGCGCAGCCAGGTCGAGCGCGGCCAGACGCTGTGCGACCCGGCCATCGCGCTGTCCACGCAGCGGCTGGACGTGTGGCTGGAGGTTGCGCCCACCGAGGGCAAGCCGCTGCGCTCGGGCACCCACGTGCACCTGCACGCGTTCACGCAGGACACCACGGCGTCTGTGGCGGTGCTGGGCCAGGCCAGCTTTGCGCCCGGCCAGGGCGCGCTGGCGCAGATCGTCACCCACCAGCCCGTGCATGCCTGGCAGGGCGACCGCTTTGTGCTGCGCGACGCATCGGCCACCCGCACCGTGGCGGGCGGCATGGTGCTGGACGCGCAGGGCCTGGCCCGTTACCGCCAGACGCCCGAACGTCTGGCCTGGCTGGCCAGCCAGCGCGAAGCCGGTGCGTAGCAGCGGCTGGCGGGCGCGCTGGCCCACGCGCCGTTTGGTATCCAGGCGGCGCAGTGGCTGCGCCAGAGCGGCCTCGCGGCATGGCCGTTCGAGCCCGCCGCTTTGCCCGGCGCCGTTTTTGGCAAGGGCCGTGAATGGGCCATCGCCACCGACCGCCTGGCCGGCAACGAGGCCGCGGTGCTGGCCATGCTGGCGGACTTTCACACCCGGTTGCCGGAAGACATCGGCCCGGACGTGCAGCGCGCGCGCCGGCTGGCGCTGCCGCGCATGCCCGAGGCCCTGTGGACCGCGCTGCTGGACCAGATGGCCGGGGCGGGCCGCATCGCCCGGCGCGGCGGCTTCATCCATCTGCCCGAGCACGGCGCGCAGCTGCGCGAGGCCGAGCGCATCGTGGCCCAGCGCGCCCTGCCCCTGCTGCTGGACGGCCGCTTTGACCCGCCCTGGGTGCGCGACATCGCGGGCACAGCGCGCCTGCCCGAGGGCCAGGTCCGCAGCGTGCTGGCGCGTCTGGCACGCGGCGGCGAGGTGTTCCAGGTCGTGCGCGACCTCTACTACCACCCGCAGGTGGTGCAGCAGCTGGCCGACCTGGCACGCGGCATCGAGCAGCGCGAAGGCCAGGTGCTGGCCGCCAGCTTTCGCGACGCCACCGGTCTGGGTCGCAAGCGCGCCATACAGATACTGGAGTTCTTTGACAGAATCGGCTTCCTGCGACGGGTGGGCGACACGCACTTGCTGCGGCCTGGTACGCCACTGTTCCCGCCGGGGAGCAAGACATGAACATGGAAGGAAAACGCCCCTGGTGGGGCGGCCGGGCTTCAAACCCGGTGGGTGGCGCCATGCGCCGCCGGGTGGGTTCGACTCCCGCTTCCTTCCGCCCCTCTTTTTGCGGCATTACTTCCGCTTTTGTGCGATTTGAGACAACGGTGCGAATCCATGTGAGATAAAACCTTGGTGTAACCAGAGGTTTCGTCTATAAACAATTTCCCCCCTTTTGTTGTTGCACTGCACATGCCGCATCTGCCGTCCAACGCCCGGGGCGGGAACCGTTCCCGCGCATCGGTTGCAACGAGTCCCGCCACTTGCGGCTATCCGCCCCTGACACTTGCGCTGTCGGTGGCAGCATGCTTTTCCGTTCCCGGCGCAGTGCTGGCCCAGGCCAGCGGCCTGCAGGCCATCCACGGCGCGGCCAGCCTGGTCACGCAGGGCAACAAAACCGTCATCACCACCCAGAACGGCGCAGGTACCAGCCACAGCGCGCTGAACTGGC
>CAZUJD010000487.1:0-1325 GCA_964620025.1 uncultured Ramlibacter sp.
CCTATGCCCATCTCGCCCAGCAGCAGGGCGTTGCCGGGCAGGCCGCGCAGCACGTCCCGGCCGTTGTGGATGGCCTGCGCGCACTGGTCTGCCGTCATCGCGGGGCCGGTCAGCGAATCGGCCGTGCCTGCAGCCACCTTGCGCACCAGCAGGCCGGGCGCGGGCGCAAACTCATGCCCCACGCCGCAATCCACCACCGTGAGCGCAATACCGTGCTGGCGCGCCAGCACGCTCACCGCCGCGCCGCCGGCCAGGAAGTTCTGCACCATCTGCCAGGTCACGTCACTGGGGTAGGCCGACACGCCGCGCGCGGCCAGGCCGTGGTCACCCGCGCAGACGATCATCTGCGGCTGGTCCAGCACGGGGCTGTCTGTGCCCAGGATCAGGCCGATCTGCAGCGCCAGCGCCTCGATGCGGCCGAGCGAACCCAGCGGCTTGGTCTTGTTGTCCAGCTTGTGTTGCAGGCGCTGCGCCAGCGCCATGTCGGTCAGGTCGGGAATGTTCATTCGTCGGTGATGAGGTTTGCGAGCACGGAAGGTGCGAAATGGGCGTCGATGTAGTCCGCCAGGCCGTCGAACACGCTGTCCAGCGTGGGCGCTGTCGCGCCGAACAGGGCCTGCAGCACAGCCGTGTCTTCAAACAGGCCGTGCAGGTAGCAGCCGAGCACGTTGCCTGCGCCGTTCTGCCAGCCCAGGCCACCCGGCAGCACAGCCCGCGCCAGGTTGCCGGCTGCCGCCATGGCCGGGTGCTGCGCAGTCTGGCCGTGGTGGATTTCATAGCCTTGCACTCGGGTACCCGACAACGCTGCCCACGGCCCGGCCACATCGTCAAACTGTGCCTGCGTGTGCTGCACGGTCTTGTCCTGGTCAAACACCGTCACCAGCGGCAGCAGGCCCAGGCCTGGCGCATTGCCGTCAATGCCATGCGGGTCGATCAGCGCCTCGCCCAGCATCTGCAGCCCGCCGCAGATGCCCAGCACCGCCCTGCCCTGCGCTGCGTGCGCGGTCACGGCCGCGTCCAGCCCCTGCGCGCGCAGCCAGGCCAGGTCGCCGCTGGTGTGCTTGCTGCCCGGCAGGATGATCCAGTCGGCTGTGGTGCATTCGGCCGGCGTGCGCGCCCAGACCAGGCGCACCCCGGGAATGTTCTTCAGCGGCTGGAATTCGTCCAGGTTGCTGATGCGGGGGTAGGCGATGACAGCGATGGTCTTGCTGACCGCGCCGCTGCTGCGGGAGCGGTCATCGAAGACGCCGTCTTCCTCGGGCAGGCCGTGCTGCCACCACATGGGCAGCGTGGCCACCGTGGGCACGCCGGTCAGGCTTTGCAGC
>CAZUJD010000487.1:1335-1709 GCA_964620025.1 uncultured Ramlibacter sp.
AACTTGTTGAGCACGAAGCCGCGGATCAGCGCGCGCTCTTCAGGCGGCAGCAGCGCCCAGGTGCCATACAGGTGGGCAAACGCGCCGCCGCGGTCGATGTCGGTCACCAGCAGGCAGCGCGCCTGGCAGTGCAAAGCCACACGCATGTTGACGATGTCGCTGTCATGCAGGTTGATCTCGGCCGGCGAGCCCGCGCCTTCGATCACCACCACGTCGTTCACGGCGCGCAGCTCGTCCAGCGCCTGCGCGATCACCGGCCACACGCTGGCGCTGCGTCCGCGCCAGGCCATGCGCGACAGTTCTGCATTCACCTGCCCCATCAGCACCACCTGGCTGTGGGTGTCGTGCTCGGGCTTGAGCAGCAGCGGGTTCAT
>CAZUJD010000488.1:0-1706 GCA_964620025.1 uncultured Ramlibacter sp.
CAGCAGCTTCTTCATGCGGCGGTGGGGCGTTTGGCAATGCCCATGATCTTGGCCAGGATGCCCAGCATGACTTCATCGGCGCCGCCACCAATGGAGCCCAGGCGCCCGTCGCGGTACATGCGGGACACCTTGTTCTCCCAGGTGAAGCCCATGCCGCCCCAGAACTGCAGGCAACCGTCGGGGATGATGCGGTTCAGCCGCCCGGCCTTGAGCTTGGCCATGCTGGCCAGCTCCAGCACGTCCTGCCCGCCCACATACAGCTCGCAGGCCCGGTAGGTCAGCGCGCGCAGGCTTTCCAGCTCGGTTTTCATTTCGGCCAGCTTGAACTGCACGTACTGCTGGTCGGCCAGCGCGCCGCCAAACAGCTTGCGCTCCTGCGCCCATTCAATCGTCCAGCCCAGGCAGCGCTCCAGCGACACCAGGCAGCTGGCAGCCGCCCACAGGCGTTCTTCCTGGAACTGCTGCATCTGGTAGATGAAGCCCTGGCCTTCGTTGCCGATGCGGTTGCGCTGCGGCACGCGCACCTCGTCAAAGTAGATCAGCCCGGTGTCGCTGCTGTTCATGCCGATCTTTTTGATCTTTTGCGCCACTTCAATACCCTTGCGCAGCTTGCCGCCCTCACGCATGGGCACCATCACCAGGCTCTTGTTCTTGTGTTGCGGTCCCTCACCGGTGTTGACCAGCATGCACATCCAGTCGGCCTGCAGGCTGTTGGTGATCCACATCTTCTGGCCGGTGATCAAGTAGTCGTCGCCGTCCTTGCGGGCGTAACTCTTGATGCCGGCCACGTCGCTGCCCGCGGCGGGCTCGCTCACGCCGATGCAGCCCACCATGTCGCCGGCGATGGACGGCGCCAGGAATTCGCGCTTGAGCTCGTCGCTGCCAAACCGGGCCAATGCGGGCGTGGCCATGTCGGTCTGCACGCCAATGGCCATGGGCACGCCACCGCAGTCGATATAGCCAAGTGTTTCGGCCATGAGCATGGAGTATGAATAGTCCAGCCCCATGCCGCCATAGGCCTCGGGCTTGCACAGGCCCAGCAGGCCCAGCTGGCCCAGGCCCTTGAACACCTCGTGCGCGGGGAACATCTCGGCCGCCTCCCATTCGTCCACATGGGGGTTGATGTGCTCGTCGATATAGCGCCTGAGCGTTTTCTGGATTTCCAGGTGTTCGTGGCTGTATTGCATGGCTCTTGTCTCCGTTCCAGTTCCAGTCAGTTGGGGACAGAGCAGATTTGCCACGCAAATCCTGGTCTGTCCCACAAGGTTTCACATACGCGCCACGCCGAACTGCATCGGCCGGACTTCGCGCGCCGCTGCCTCGGCGCAGGTGTCCAGGCAGAAGGCCAGCACGGCGCGTGTGTCGCGAGGGTCGATCACGCCGTCGTCCAGCACCAGGCCACTGGTGTAGAACGCGTCAGCCTGTGACTCGAACACGCCGACAATCCTGTCGAACTGGGCCTGCGATGCGGCCGGGTCGGGCGTGATGCCCTTGCGAGCCAGCGCGGCGTCGGTCACGATCTGCATGGTGCGCGCGGCCTGCTCGCCGCCCATGACCGCCGTTCTGGCGCTGGGCCAGCTGAACAGGAAACGCGGCGCGTAGCCGCGCCCGCACATGCCGTAGTTGCCTGCGCCAAAACTGGCACCGCACTGGAGGGTGATCTGGGGCACGGTGGCGTTGGTCACAGCCTGGATCATCTTGCTGCC
>CAZUJD010000489.1:0-1701 GCA_964620025.1 uncultured Ramlibacter sp.
TTTTACCGGGGGGTCTCTCTCGCAGCCTCGATGCACTCGCGCAGCACCTGCGCGTCGCCCACCTGGTTGGCCAGCAGCAGGATCAGCCGCGCGTTGAACAGCTCCGACTCGTCCCGGCCCAGGCCCGCATGGGCGTCCATGAGCTGCTCGTAGAAAGTGTCTGCGTCCTGCAGGTTCAGCGTGGTTTTCATGCGGTGGCCTCCGGTTGCTGCGTGGCGCCCAGCGCCCGTGCCACGGCATGGACCAGGGTGGCGTCAATGCCTTCGCCCGTGGCGGCCACATAGGCGTCGGGCCGTACCAGCGCCCAGGCATGGCCAAACACATGGCAGGCGCCCTGCAGGTGGCCGTGCGGGTCGCGCACATGTTCGATGGCATTGGCGCGCGCGGTGGCGTCCAGCACCTGCACGCAGCGCACGGGCGCGGCCTGGGCCAGCGCGCGCAGGCGTTGCAGCGCGTCGCGGTTCAGGTCGCCAAAGGCCAGCAGCAGCAAGTCGCCGTCGGCCCATTGCAGCAGCTGGTTGACGGTGCCGGCGCTGCCATCGGCCCAGCGCAGGGCCACGTTCTGCACCGGCAGCCCGCCGGTGCTGTCGCATGCGGCGGATTGTGTGTAGGGGTTGGCGATGGCCATGCGGCCGGTGTTGACGAACTGGCGGGCAAACGGGTATTGCTTGGCCAGGCTGATGGCCGCGTTGCGGAACACGCGCTCCATGCCGTCGGCCGGGCGCAGAAAGCGCGCCGTGCGGTTGGTCACGCGCACGTTCTGCGTGGCGGCTTCATGGCGCTCCTGGTGGTAGGTGTCCAGCAGCGCGGGTGCGGCACGGCCCTGGAGCACTGCGGCCAGCTTCCAGGCCAGGTTGTCGGCGTCCGCGATGCCGGTGTTGCCCCCCCTGGCCCCGAACGGGCTCACCACCTTGGCCGAGTCACCCATGAAAAACACGCGGCCATGGCGCATCTGGTCGATACATTCGCTGCGATAGGCATACGGCCCGACCCAGACGATGTCGACGCCGCAGTCGGCGCCAAACTGGCGGGCCAGTCGCTCGCGCACCACGTCTTCACGGCTCACATGGGCCGGATCAGCGTCGGGCGCCATCTGGTAGTCGATGCGCCAGACATCGTCGCCCATCAGGTGCTGCCAGACGGCGCGGTTGTCATTGAAGGGCGCTTCGATCCAGGTGTGGCGTTCCACCGGCGGATGCTTGGTGAAGCGCACGTCGGCGATGCACCAGCGGTCGTCGCCTTTTTTGGCCGTGACCGACGCCTTGCACCAGGCGCGAAACGGGCTGCGTGAGCCGGTCGCATCAATCACATGATCGGCGCGCAGCTGGTAGTCGCCCGCCGGCGTGGTGATGCTCAGCAGGGCTGCATGGCCGTCCTGTTCAAACGCCGTCACGCGGTTGGACCAGCGCAGATCGACATGGCCCAGTTGCTGGATGCGGTCCACCAGGAACGCCTCGATATAAAACTGCTGGATGTTGATGAAGGGCGGCTGGGTGGACAGGTTGTACGCGCTTTGCTGCTTCAGGTCGAACGAATAGACCTCGTCGTTGCCGGCAAAGGTACGGCCCACGCTCCACTGGATGCCCTTGGCCGCAATCGGTTCATACACGCCCAGGCGGTGAAAGATCTCCAGTGAACGTTGCGTGTAACAGATGCCACGCGACGAGGCGCCCTTGACGCCCACGGTGTTGTCTTCGTCCA
>CAZUJD010000490.1:0-1686 GCA_964620025.1 uncultured Ramlibacter sp.
GAAGTGATCGCCATCAGGAACAGCAGGCCGGCATTGATGTTGGCCAGCGCCACATCGGGACCAAACGGCACCACGGCCCAGGCCGCCAGCGCCGGCATGATGGTCATGATCGGGCCAAGCAGGAACAGCCCCTTGTTGGCCACCGTGGGCAGGATGATTTCCTTGGTCAGCAGCTTCAGCGCGTCGGCAATCGGCTGCAGCAGGCCCAGGGGCCCGATGCGGTTGGGACCGACGCGGATCTGCGTGAAGCCGATGGCCTTGCGCTCCCACAGCGTCAGGTAGGCCACGGCGCCCATCAGCGGCGCGACCACCACGACGATCTTGATCAGGTTCCAGATGACCGGCCAGGCCAGGCTGGTCCACCAGCCGGCGGCAAACAGCCCCAGGCCCGTGTTGTAGATCATGTCAATCATGCGGCCACCTCTTCACGGCTGGCAGCGGCGTTGCGCGCATCTGCCGTCATCTGCAGCGATGCCGCACGGCGCACGATCCCATCCAGCTGGTAGATCGACGCCGACACAGGCGCGGCGCCCGTGGCAGCCAGACCGATGGCAGCTGATGTGGTGTTGTCAAGCTTGCCGGCTGTCACATGAGACTGCCCGGCATCCTGCGCGCCACGCGCCTGCGTGAGCACGTCCTGGGACGACTCGAAATCAAAGCCCGGAACTTCCAGCAGGTTGGCCAGAACACGCAGGACCTTCCAGGCCGGACGGGTGTCGCCCAGCGGCTTGACCACGGCATGGAAGCCCTGGACACGGCCTTCGGCATTGACAAACGTACCCGATGTTTCGGTGAACGGTGCAATGGGCAGCAGCACGTCGCTGATGTCCATGTTGGCCTTGAACGGGCTCAGGGTCACAACCATCTGTGCCTTGCCCAGCGCTGCAGCGCCCTGCGCACCTGCGGCGCTGTCAAACTGCGGCTCGGTATTGAGCAGCAGCACGGCCTTGAGGGCGCCGCCCAGCATCTGGCCGGCATTCAGGCCGCCGTTGCCTGGCTGTGCACCCACCAGTTGCGCGCCCACAGTGTTGGCGGCTTCGGTCAGGTAACCCACGGTAGCGCCGGTCTGCTGCCAGCGCGAGCAGGCTGGACGCCGCAGGGTGATGCGCAGCAGCGTTGCCCAGCAGCACCGCCTTGCGTTCACCGCCCAGCAGGGATTGGGCGATGGCCTTGGCCGCGTCGGTCACATTGCCTGCAGCGGGGGCTTCAATACCCTTGTCAGCAGCAATGGCTGCGGCGATGTCAGCCAGGGCCTGCGCCCAGCCGGCAGCGGGCACAACCTCGCTGTGGGACAGGGGCATGGCCCAGTCTGGCGCCGTGTCGGCGATGGCGCAAACCTTGCCACCCTTCTTGATGGCCTGGCGGATGCGCTGGGCAAACAGCGGGTGGTCCTTGCGCAGGTTCGAACCGACAACCAGCACGCGCTGCAGTGACGACAGTGCGGCAATGGAGGTGCCCAGCCAACGCACGCCTTCAGCTGCCGGGAACTCGGCGTTGCGCAGGCGGTAGTCGATGTTGTCGCTGCCCAGGCCCCGCATGAGGGCGCCGGCCAGGTAAAGTTCTTCGACCGTGCTGTGCGGGCTGGCCAGCGTACCGATGCCTTGGGCGCCATGGTCGGCCCTGATCTGGCGCAGGCCGTTGGCCACGTATTCCAGCGCGGTCTGCCAGTCCACCGTCTTCCATTCG
>CAZUJD010000491.1:0-1684 GCA_964620025.1 uncultured Ramlibacter sp.
ACATCAACCTGAACATCCGCAAGGGCGAGTTCGTCTGCTTCCTGGGGCCTTCGGGCTGCGGCAAGACGACCCTGCTGCGCATCATCGCGGGGCTGGAGGTGCAGACCTCCGGCGAGGTATTCCAGGCCGGGCGCGACATTTCGCGGCTGCCTCCGGCGCAGCGCGACGTCGGCATCGTGTTCCAGAGCTATGCGCTGTTTCCGAACCTGAGCGTTGCCGACAACGTGGCCTACGGCCTGGTCAACCGCAAGGCGCCGCGGGCCGAAATCAGCCAGCGCGTGAGCGAGCTGGTCAAACTGGTGGGCCTGCCCGGCAGCGAAAGCAAATACCCCAGCCAGCTGTCGGGCGGACAGCAGCAGCGCATTGCGCTGGCGCGTGCGCTTGCCACGCGCCCAGGCCTGTTGCTGCTGGATGAGCCCCTGTCGGCGCTGGACGCGTTGGAACGTGTTCGCCTGCGCTCGGAAATCCGCGCGCTGCAGCAAAAGCTGGGCGTCACGACCATCATGGTCACGCACGACCAGGAAGAGGCGCTCAGCGTGGCCGACCGCATCGTGGTCATGAACCATGGCGTGATCGAGCAGGTGGGCACGCCCTATGACATCTACCGCGAGCCGGCCTCGCCGTTCGTGGCCGATTTCGTGGGCAAGGTGAACGTGCTGCCGGTTCGCGTAAGCGCTGGCGAGCTGCGTGTGGGTCAGTTGTGCATACCTTGCGGCGGCGCCGATCGCGACGCCCGCATCTACCTGCGGCCCGAAGATGTGCTGGCCCGCCCCATCAGCGACGGTGACGACCATGTGTTTGACGCCATCATTGAAAAGATCGAGTTCCTGGGCTCGTACTGCCATGTGCATGTGGCGTCGCCGGCGCTGCAGCCGCACAAGCTCACGGTGTACCTGTCGCTGAACTTCCTGTCCGAGCAGTCCCTGGCGGCCGGTTCTTCCCTCAAGTTGCGCCTGTTGCCAGAGCGCCTGAAGGTGTTCTGACATGGCCGCGACTTCTGCCGTGGCCGCGACCTCCGGCGCCACTGTCTCGCAAAAATCCCACTGGACCGACCGGGTTGCCCACGTGGCACTGGCCATTGTGGCGCTGGCGCTCATCGCGTTCCTGGCGTTCCCGCTGCTGTCCATCCTGCAGCAGGCGGTCGAGGGCAAGGACGGCGACTTCGTCGGCCTGGCCAACTTCATTGCCTATGCCCGGACCCCCGCCTTGCTGGAAAGCCTGTGGAACAGCCTGTGGGTGTCGGCGCTGGTCACAGCCATCACCATTCCCCTGGCATTCGGCTTTGCCTACGCGCTCACGCGTTCGTGCATGCCGTTCAAGCCGCTGTTTCGCGGCATCACGCTGGTGCCGCTGCTGGCCCCTTCGCTGCTGGCGGCCATTTCGCTGATCTACTGGTTTGGCAACCAGGGTGCCCTCAAGGCCTGGTTGACCCGCATCGGCATTGCTGAAATCTACGGCGCGCCGGGCATTGTGGTGGCCGAATGCTTTGCCGTGTTTCCGCATGCGCTGATGATCCTGGTCACGGCGCTCAGCCTGTCGGACGCGCGCCTGTACGAAGCGGCCGACGCCATGGGCACCACGGCGGCGCGCAAGTTCTTCACCATCACGCTGCCGGGGGCCAAGTACGGCCTGATCTCGGCGGCGCTGGTCACCTTCACGCTGGTGATCACCGATTTCGGGATTC
>CAZUJD010000492.1:0-1682 GCA_964620025.1 uncultured Ramlibacter sp.
AGTAGTTCCTCGCGGTCGAGTATGTCTCGACACCCATCGTGCCCGAGATCGTGCCGCGCATCCAGCTGCCCGCGGCGCTGGCGCTGAACGGCGTGGCCATGAATGCGTCGCGCATCATCGGCCCGCTGGTGGCGGGCGCGCTGATTGCCGGTGCCGGCAGTGAATACGTGTTCGGCCTGAACGCCGTGCTGTCGGTGGCAGCGGCCTTTGTGATCATGCGCTGGAAGCGCGAGCACACGGTGAGCCCGCTGGGCCGTGAGCGGCTGAGCAGTGCCATCCGCGTGGGGCTGCAGTTTGTGAAGGAATCGCGCCGGCTGCAGGGCGTGCTGGTGCGCATTTCGCTGTTCTTTTTACATTCCACCGCGCTGCTGGCACTCCTGCCGCTGGTGGCGCGCGGGCTGAAGGGCGGCGACGCCGGCACTTTCACGCTGCTGCTGGCGTCGATGGGCACAGGCGCCATCATTGCCGCGCTGTCGATGCAGCAGGTGCGCCGCGTGATACCGCATGCCCGGCTGCTGCTGCTGGGCGCGGCGCTGCAGTCTGTGGCCACACTGGCCGTGGCCTGGGCGCCCAATGTGTTTGTGGCGGCGCCCGCCATGGTGGCGGCCGGCATGGCCTGGATCACCGTGGCCAACACGCTCACGGTGTCGGCCCAGATGGCCCTGCCCGACTGGGTGCGCGCGCGCGGCATGTCGATCTACCAGATGGCCATCATGGGCGCCACGGCGGTGGGTGCCGCGCTGTGGGGGCAGATTGCCACCGTGAGCAACATCCACTGGAGCATGGGCATAGCCGCATTCACCGGGCTGGCCGCCATGGTTGCCGCGCAGCGCTACATGCCTGCGCACAACATGGAAGAGGACCTGACGCCGTCTCGCGCGCTGCAGGTGCCCACGGCCGACGCACCGCCACGCCACGGGCGCATCCAGGTGAACATTGAATACCGCATCGACCCGGCGCGGGCCGATGAATTCCGCGCGCTGATGCAAGAGAGCCGGCGCAGCCGCATGCGCCAGGGCGCACTGAGCTGGGAGCTGCTGCACGACCTGTACGACCCGGGCCGCTTCATCGAACAGATCACGGATGAATCGTGGACGGAACACCTGCGCCGGTTTGACCGCGTGACAGCGGACGACGTGGCGCTGCGCGACCGCAAGCTGGCGTTTCACATCGCAGACACACCGCCGCTGGTGATGCGCAGCGTGATCGAAGCGTCATGAACACACCCGCGCGCCCAGGCCGCCCGGCAATATCGGTGCTGTTTGTGTGCATGGGCAACATCTGCCGCAGCCCCACGGCGCACGGCGTGTTTCGCCAGCATGTGCAGCAGGCCGGGCTGGCGCACGCGGTGCGCGTGGATTCAGCCGGCACCCACAATTACCACCCCGGCGAGCCGCCTGATGAACGGTCCCAACAACACGCCGCACGCCGTGGCTACGACCTGAGCGATCTGCGCGCAAGACAGCTGCGCGAGAGCGACTTTGAAACCCACGATTTGATCCTGGTGATGGACTGGGACAACCTGGCCCTTGTGCAGGCCGAGTGCCCGGCGCAGCACCAGCACAAGGTGCGAAGGTTCACGGAGTTTTGCCAGCGGCTGGACAGCCCGGTGGTGCCGGACCCGTACTACGGCGGGGCCCAGGGGTTCGACCATGTGCTGGATCTGGTGGAGGATGCTTCGG
>CAZUJD010000493.1:0-1674 GCA_964620025.1 uncultured Ramlibacter sp.
TCCTGGGCGTGCTGGACCTGGATGTCCGGGGCGGCAAGGTCGCAGGCTTCAACTACCGGTTGTTGCCTGTGTTTGCCAACCTGTTGCCCGCTGACCGCGATATGGCGGCCCTGATTGACAGGGTCCGTGCGCCCTACAAGGGCAAACTTGAGGAAAAGCTGGCCACGACCGAAGGCCTGCTCTACCGCCGCGGGAATTTCAACGGCACCTTCGACCAGCTGGTGCTCAATGCCCTGATGGACGTTCGTGGCGCGCAGATCGCGTTCTCGCCGGGTTTTCGCTGGGGGACATCGCTGCTGCCAGGGCAGGCCATCACCCGCGAACATGTCATGGACCAGACGGCCATCACATACCCATGGACCACACTGACCGACATGAGCGGCGAGATGATCAAGACCGTGCTGGAAGATGTGGCCGACAACCTGTTCAACCCGGACCCCTACTACCAGCAGGGTGGCGACATGGTGCGCGTGGGCGGCATGACTTACACCTGTGACGCAGCCGCCCGCATGGGCGACCGCATCCAGGACATGCGACTGAACGGCCAGTTGATCGAGGCCGGCAAGATCTACAAGGTGGCAGGCTGGGCTCCGGTGAATGAAGCCAGCCGCAATGCTGGTCCGCCAGCCTGGGATGTGGTGGAGACCTGGCTCAGGGCCAATCCGGTCGTGAAGCCCCTGAAGCTCAACACCCCCGCATTGCCGGGCATGTCCGCAAACCCCGGTCTTGCCTGAAAAAGTACGCATTTTGTGCCGCGCGGTTTGGTGCTGAGGCCGAAACGGTGGCACAATCAGGGCTGTACTTAGGCCCCTTCCAGCCACAGTCGCATCCGCCAATCGGTCCAGCCGTGTCGCGGAAGGTTTTCTTAACCAGCTAATGTTTCCCAGAGGGAAACGGAGGTCAGCGGAATATGAGCGATCAATCGACGCCACAAACGGCGTCTGTCTACACTGCCTATCAGGGCAATTCTTACCTCTTCGGCGGCAATGCTCCGTACGTCGAGGAGATGTACGAAAACTACCTGGCCAATCCCGGCAGCGTGCCTGACAACTGGCGCGACTATTTCGACGCATTGCAGCATGTGCCCGCCGTCGATGGCTCCAATGCCAAGGACGTCCCCCACCTGCCGGTGATCAACGCGTTTGCCGAGCGGGCCAAGCAGGGCGGCACCAAGGTGGTCGTCGCCAGCGGTGCCGACTCTGAAATGGGCCGCAAGCGCACAGCCGTACAGCAGCTGATCGCCGCTTACCGCAACGTCGGCGCCCGTTGGGCCGACCTGGATCCCCTGAAGCGCACGGAGCGCTCCCATATTCCCGAACTCGAAGCCTCCTTCTATGGCTTCAGCGATGCCGACCAGGAAACCGTGTTCAACACCAGCAACACGTTTTTCGGCAAGGACACCATGTCCCTGCGCGAGCTGATCAACGCGCTGCGCGAAACCTACTGCGGCACGATCGGTGCCGAATGCAACTACATCACCGACCAGAACCACAAGCGCTGGTGGCAGCAGAAACTCGAAAGCATCCGCAGCAAACCGCAGTTCAGCGCCGAGCGGAAAAAGCACATCCTGGACCGCCTGACGGCTGCCGAAGGCCTTGAGCGCTTCCTGCACACCAAGTATGTCGGCCAGAAGCGCTTCTCCCTAGAAGGCGGTGAAAGCTTCATTGCCTCCAT
>CAZUJD010000494.1:0-1664 GCA_964620025.1 uncultured Ramlibacter sp.
TCGTGCAGGCCATCCTGAACGGCGATGGTGCAGCCGCCAGCGAAGCGATGCGTGTGCACATCCGGTCCCCGCTTGGGTTTCTGGATGCGATCCTGGAGCGCTGTCCGCAGTATTTCGAGCCTGAATGAACCGCGGCAGACCCTGCGCCCATAAAAAAGGCCCGCGGTTGCGGGCCTTTTCGCGGAGGGCAGGGGCTTTCAGCCGGCGTGGAACTTCACCACCAGCGGCACGATCAGCAGCGCCACGATGTTGATGATCTTGATCAGCGGGTTGATCGCCGGGCCGGCGGTGTCCTTGTAGGGGTCGCCCACGGTGTCACCGGTCACGGCGGCCTTGTGCGTTTCGCCACCCTTCTTGTGGGTCACGCCGTCCTTGTCGACGAAGTCGTCCTCGATCAGCTTCTTGGCGTTGTCCCAGGCGCCACCACCGGTGCACATGGAAATGGCCACGAACAGGCCAGTGATGATGGTGCCCATGAGCAGGCCGCCAAGGGCCTTGGGGCCCAGCGCCAGGCCAACCACAATCGGCACCACCACCGGAAGCAGCGAAGGCACGATCATTTCCTTGATGGCGGCGGTGGTCAGCATGTCCACAGCCTTGCCGTACTCGGGCTTGCCGGTGCCTTCCATGATGCCCTTGATGTCGCGGAACTGCCGGCGCACCTCCACCACCACCGCGCCAGCGGCGCGGCCCACGGCCTCCATAGCCATCGCGCCGAACAGGTACGGTATCAGGCCGCCGATGAACAGCCCGACGATCACCATCGGGTCGCTCAGGTCGAACGTGATGGCCTTGCCGTAGGTTTCCAGCTTGTGGGTGTAGTCGGCAAACAGCACCAGCGCTGCCAGACCGGCCGAGCCGATGGCATAGCCCTTGGTCACGGCCTTGGTCGTGTTGCCCACGGCGTCCAGCGGGTCGGTGATGTCGCGTACGCTGCTGGGCAGCTCGGACATTTCCGCAATGCCGCCTGCGTTGTCGGTGATGGGGCCGTAGGCGTCCAGTGCGACCACGATGCCGGCCATGCTCAGCATGGATGTTGCTGCGACGGCAATGCCGTACAGGCCTGCCAGGCTGTAGGCCACCATGATGGCAATGCACACAAACACCACGGGCCAGGCGGTGGAGCGCATGGACACGCCCAGGCCGGCAATGATGTTGGTGCCGTGGCCGGTGGTGGAGGCCTGGGCAATGTGGCGCACTGGCGAGTACTGCGTGCCGGTGTAGAACTCGGTGATCCAGACCAGCACGCCGGTCAGTGCCAGCCCGACGAAACAGGCGCCAAACAGTTTCATTTGCGCGCCGGTGCCGCCCAGGGCGTTGTCCGGAATGAGCTGCTTGGTCACGAAGAAGAACGCAACCAGGCTCAGCACGCCGGCAATGGCCAGGCCCTTGTACAGGGCCGGCATGACGTTCTTCATGTCCGGCGATGCCTTGACGAAGAAGCAGCCGATGATGGACGCCACAATGGACACGCCGCCCAGGGCCAGCGGGTACAGCACCGCGTTGACCGGCGCCGCAGCGA
The DNA here is from genome assembly GCA_964620025.1 of uncultured Ramlibacter sp. Lineage (GTDB taxonomy): Bacteria > Pseudomonadota > Gammaproteobacteria > Burkholderiales > Burkholderiaceae_C > RAM1. Next base: position 1,523 of record CAZUJD010000494.1, read on the forward strand.
CCAGCAGCGCACCCAGCACCATGGTGGCGATCAGGGTCACGGCATAGGTCTCGAACAGGTCGGCCGCCATGCCGGCGCAGTCGCCGACGTTGTCGCCCACGTTGTCGGCGATCACGGCCGGATTGCGCGGGTCATCCTCGGG
>CAZUJD010000495.1:0-1655 GCA_964620025.1 uncultured Ramlibacter sp.
CCACCAGCCAGTGCGTCATCCGCAGGTGGCCGATCAGCCGGCCCTGGGCAAAGAACCAGGCGATCTCCACCAGCACTGACACCGCCCACAGCGTCCCGATCATGGCCTTGCTGTAACCCAGCGAATCCAGGTACAGCGACAGGAAGCCGTAGATCGAAAAATGCGCCATCACATGGAACAGCAGCGACGCGAAAAACCAGCGCACCACCGGCTGGCGCAGCGCAGGGCCGATCGGCTCCTTCACTTCGGCGGCATGGGCGTGCTTTTCGCGCACGTCGGGCAGCCACCAGGTACACAGCAGCACACCACCCAGCGTGACGGCCGTCCATGCAGGAAAGTCTTTCATGCCGTGACGCTCAAACCAGGCACCGGCGGCGAACACCGTCAGCAGGAACCCGGTGGAGCCCCACAGCCGGATGCGTCCGTAGCGTCCCCAGTCGCCGGCCACCAGATGGGCCATGGCCGCCTCGGTCAGCGACATCATCGAGCTGGTATGGGTGAACAGCACCAGCAGCACGATGCCGATCCACCAGGCCCCCAGGTTGAACCACAGCCCCACCGACGACAGCAGCGCCACCGCCGCACTGATGCGCAGCAGGCGCACGCGCTCACCCGTGTGGTCGCTCAGGGCACCCCAGGCATAGGGCGCAAACACACGCGTGAAACTTTGCACCGAGGTCAGCAGGCTGATCACGACGATGGGCAGGCCCAGGTCTTTCAGCCACAAGGGCAGGTACGGGTTGAAAAACCCGATGTGCGCAAAGTAGGTCGCCGACAGGGCGGCAAACGGCACCAGCTGTCGGCGCTGGACCGCGGCGTCAGCCACGGTCAGAGAAACGAGGCCTGCAGCACCGGCGCAGGTGGCGTCACGTCACCGTTCTGGGCGCGCTGGCGCAGTGCATGCTCCATCAGCACCAGGGCCAGCATGGCCTCGGCGATCGGCGTGGCGCGGATGCCCACGCAGGGGTCGTGACGGCCCTTGGTAATGACCTCGGTCGGCTCACCCTTGATGTTGATCGTCTCGCGCGGGCTGATGATGGAGCTGGTGGGCTTGATGGCAATGGACACGTCGATGTCCTGCCCCGTGCTGATGCCGCCCAGCACGCCACCGGCGTTGTTGGTGCGAAAGCCCTGCGGCGTCATGGAGTCGCCGTGGCTGGTGCCGCGCTGCGTGATGCTGCCAAAGCCGGCGCCGATCTCCACGCCCTTGACGGCATTGATGCCCATCATGGCAAAGGCAATGTCGGCGTCCAGCTTGTCAAACAGCGGCTCGCCCAGCCCCACCGGCACCTGGCTGGCGGTGACGCGCACGCGCGCGCCACACGAATCGCCGGCCTTGCGCAGGCTGTCCATGTAGGCCTCCAGGTGGGTCACATCGGCCATGGGCGCAAAGAACGGGTTGTTGGGCACATGGTCCCAGCTCTCGAACGGAATGTTGAGCTCGCCGATCTGCGACATGCAGCCGCGGAAGGTGGTGCCGTATTTTTCGAAGAGCCATTTCTTGGCCACGGCACCGGCAGCCACCATGGGTGCCGTCAGGCGGGCCGACGACCGGCCGCCGCCGCGCGGGTCGCGCAGGCCGTATTTCTGCAGGTAGGTGTAGTCGGCATGGCCGGGGCGGAAGGTCTGGACGATCTCCGAATAGTCCTAGCTGC
>CAZUJD010000496.1:0-1647 GCA_964620025.1 uncultured Ramlibacter sp.
CGCGCTGCTGGCGCTGCTGTGTGTGCAGGCCGTCCGCTACACGCAGGCCTGGCACGAAACCACGCCTGTGCCACTGTCGTCCAAGACGCGCTGGCTGTTGATCGGCACCTTTGCTGCCGTGTGCCTGCAGGTGGCGCTGGGCGGTTGGGTCAGTACCAACTATGCGGTATTGGCCTGCAATGAATTTCCCCAGTGCCAGAACAGCTGGTGGCCCTACATGGAGTTCCGCGAGGGTTTTGCACTGTGGCGCGAGCTGGGCAAGACGGCCACGGGCGAGCACATTGGCTTCGGCGCGCTCACGGCCATTCACTACACGCACCGCCTGGCGGCCTATGGCGTTTTCGTGCTGCTGGGCCTGCTGGCCTGGCGTCTGCGCCATGTGCATGCGCTGCGCGTGCAGGCGCGCTGGATTGCCGGGCTGGCGCTGTGGCAGTTTGTGACCGGCCTGTCCAACGTTGTGCTCGACTGGCCCCTGGTGGCCGCCGTGTCCCACACCGGTGGCGCCGCTGCACTTGTGGTGGTCCTGACATGGGCCCTGTGCGAAAGCCGGTTTGCAGCGGATACTGTCAGCGCCTCCAACCTCAACGCATCGAGCCTGTCGGCATGAGCAGCACCGCATCCCAGACCCTCAAGCCGCCTTCGCGCATCCAGCAGTTCAACGCGCTGACCAAGCCGCGCGTGATCCAGCTCATCGTGTTCTGTGCCCTGATTGGCATGGTGCTGGCGGTCCCCGGCGTGCCCACCTGGGCCGATGTGCGGCTGGCTGCCACTGCATGCGCTGGCATCTGGCTCGTGGCAGGTGCGGCCGCGGCCTTCAACTGCATTGTTGAAAAAGGCATCGATGCCAAGATGAAACGCACTTCATGGCGGCCTACCGCCAAGGGCGAACTGAGCGACTGGCAGACGCTCCTGTTCTCAGCCCTGCTGTGCGCCGCAGGCTCGTGGCTGCTGTACGTGTGGGTCAACCCGCTGACCATGTGGCTGACTTTTGCCACCTTTGTCGGTTACGCGGTGATCTACACCGTGATCCTCAAGCCGCTGACGCCGCAGAACATCGTCATCGGCGGTGCATCGGGCGCCATGCCGCCCGTGCTCGGCTGGGCCGCCATGACCGGTGAAGTGGGCCCCGAAGCCCTGATACTCTTTCTCATCATCTTCCTGTGGACGCCGCCGCATTTCTGGGCGCTGGCCCTGTACCGTGTTGAGGACTACCGCAAGTCGGGCCTGCCCATGCTGCCGGTCACGCACGGCAACGAATTCACCCGGCTTCAGGTGTTCCTTTACACACTGGTGCTGTTCGCCGCCTGCCTGATGCCGTTTGCCTATGGCATGAGCCGCTGGCTTTATCTGGTGGCCGCCGTCGCGCTGAGCGCGGGCTTCACCTGGTACGCGTTCCGGCTGTGGCGCAACTACTCGGACGACCTGGCCCGCCGCACGTTCCGCTTTTCACTGATCCACCTGAGCGTGCTGTTTGCCGCGCTGCTGGTGGACCATTACATCTTCTGAGGCGCCATGAAACGCAGAACCCTCGTTCAATCCCTGGCCATTGGCGCCACAGCGGCCATGCTGGCTGCGTGCTCGCCAGACAAGCCGCAGTTTCGTGCGATTGACATCACCGGCGCTGACTATGCGCGCGACTTCCAGCTC
>CAZUJD010000497.1:0-1634 GCA_964620025.1 uncultured Ramlibacter sp.
AGATGGGCTTCATGGTGGTACCCGACGCATACACAAAGCTCTGCAGCCGGTCGCGGTAGGCATCCATGTCCTTGATGGGGCGCTGCGCCACGCCACTGTCTGCGGCGGCTTGGGCCACGGCGGGCGCAATCTTCATCATGAGCCGTGGGTCAAACGGCTTGGGGATCAGGTATTCAGGCCCGAATGCCAGCTTCTGGCCGGCATAGGCTGCGGCGACCACTTCACTCTGCTCGGCCTGGGCCAGTTCGGCAATGGCGTGCACCGCTGCGATTTCCATCTCGTCGGTGATGGTCGTGGCCCCGCAGTCCAGGGCGCCGCGGAAGATGTAGGGAAAGCAAAGGACGTTGTTGACCTGGTTGGGGTAGTCGGTGCGGCCCGTGGCCATGACCACGTCATTGCGCACGGCATGTGCGTCTTCGGGGGAAATCTCGGGATTCGGGTTGGCCAGGGCAAAGATCACGGGCTTGGCGGCCATGCTGGCAACCATTTCGGGTTTGAGCACGCCGCCGGCGGACAGGCCCAGGAACACATCGGCACCGGCGATGACTTCGGCCAGCTTGCGCATGTCAGTCTTCTGCGCGTACTGGATCTTGTCTTCGTCCATCAGCTCGGTGCGCCCCTGGTAGACCACGCCGGCCAGGTCGGTCACGAACACGTTCTCGCGCTTCAGCCCGATCTTGAGCAGCAGGTTCAGGCAGGCCAGTGCGGCTGCACCCGCACCCGACGTCACCAGCCTGACCGCGCCGATGTCCTTGCCCACGACCTTCAGCGCGTTGACCATGGCGGCAGCCACCGTGATGGCCGTGCCGTGCTGGTCATCGTGGAACACCGGAATGTTCATGCGCTTGCGCAGCTCACGCTCGACGTAGAAGCAGTCGGGGGCCTTGATGTCCTCGAGGTTGATCCCGCCGAAGGTGGGCTCCAGCGCGGCGATCACTTCCACCAGCCTGGCCGGGTCTTTTTCGGCGATCTCGATGTCAAACACATCCACGCCGGCGAACTTCTTGAACAGCACGCCCTTGCCTTCCATGACGGGCTTGGAGGCCAGCGGGCCAATGTCGCCCAGGCCCAGCACGGCCGTACCGTTGCTGATGACGGCCACCAGATTGCCGCGGCTGGTGTACTTGAAGGCGTTGGCCGGATCCTTGACGATTTCTTCGCAGGGCGCGGCCACGCCGGGCGAATAGGCCAGCGCCAGGTCGCGCTGGTTGATCAGCTGCTTGGTGGCCGCAATGGCGACTTTGCCGGGGGTTGGGAACTCGTGGTATTCGAGCGCGGCGCGGCGCAGTTCGGCGCGCTTGTCCTGCTGATTCTGGGCTTTTGCCGGGTTGCTGGCCGGGGTGGTCGGGGGCATGGGGTCGGGTCTCCTGTGCCGACAAGCTTACGCCTTGAATCCGGCGCGCCGTCAGCTTTTGTAAGGGAACGCGATTGTAGACGTGGGCGCGGGAAAACCCTAGTACGGGATTCTGCGTAAACGGGTGGATCGGTTTTGACTTTTTGGCAAAGGTTGGTGTAGGGATCCGTAGTTAGTGACTTCGAAACGAACTTGTTCGAGGTGTTTACCTAAAGTTGGACGTCAAATCCTCTGATATGGGCCGACGACCACTGTAGATATCCGCAGGTAGCAGGTGATT
>CAZUJD010000498.1:0-1630 GCA_964620025.1 uncultured Ramlibacter sp.
CCAGGCGCCCGGCGCGCTGCAGCAGCACCTCCAGCAGGCCCAGCTCGCGCGCCGACAGCTCCACCATCTTGCCGTCGATCGTGGCCACCCGCCCGGCCTGGTCATACACCAGCGGGCCGTGCTTGATCGTGCTGCTGGTGCCGCCCATGCCGCGGCGGATCAGGGCGCGTACGCGGGCTTCCAGTTCCTGCAGGCTGAATGGCTTGGCCATGTAGTCGTCGGCACCGTAGTCCAGGCCCTTGACGCGCTCTTCCACGCTGTCGGCGGCCGTGAGGATCAGCACCGGCATCGACGAGCCGCGCCCGCGCAGTTTGCGCAGCACCTCCAGACCGTGCATCCTGGGCAGTCCCAGGTCCAGGATCAGCAGGTCGAACTCGTTGTTGGTCATGAGTGCCGCGTCGGCCTCGGTGCCGCTGGCCACATGGTCCACGGCCGCGCCTGACGCCCTCAGCGTTCGCAGCAGGCCGTCGGCCAGTACCTGGTCGTCCTCGGCAATCAGTATCCGCATGGCTGTCTCCGGTGGTCTTGTGGGTGTTTGGCAAATTCTAGGCTTGAGCGCCTTACGGCGGGCTGATCCGGCTCAAGCGGCCGGGCCGGCATAGGCCTCCAGGCCGATCATCACGACCGTTGCGACCTCGTTGCCGACTTCGGCGCGGAACTCCGCTTCTGCCTGTGTCACCGCATCCTTGAACGCCTGCAGCCAGGCCAGGCCTGTGGGCGTGAAGTGGATGCGCCGCGCCCGTGCGTCCAGCGGATCGCTTTGCCGTGTGACCAGGCCCCAGGCCTCGCACTGGTTGACCAGGTCGCCCATGGCCTGCTTGGTCATGCCGGCGCTGGCGGCCAGGTCGGTCAGGCGCGAACCCTGCGGGTCCAGGTGACGGGTGATGTGGATGTGGGCTGCGCTGACCTGGGCGCGGGCAGCCAGGTTGGACAGGGCCAGGGGTACGTCGATGTTGTGGGCCATCAGGGCCAGCACGCGCTCGTCAAACCGCCGCATGGCATGGCCCAGCAAGCGGCCCAGGTGGGTTTGGCGCCAGCGTGTGTCCAGGGAAAAGTCCATGGATAAATAGTAAGCCAAACTGACCAAAAAAATGATTTACTTCAAATCATCAGGCCCTTAAAGTACTGGTCAAGCATCCAGCCTGTAGATAAAACCAACTGGATGAATTGCTTCAACCCATTGTTTTTACTGGAGATTTTCATGGACGCACAAGTCAAGGGCACCCGGATCAACGCCGCCGACAGCGAAAAAGCCAAGGCCCTGCAGGCCGCTCTGGCCCAGATCGAGAAGCAGTTCGGCAAGGGCACGATCATGCGTCTGGGCGAAGGCGAGGCCATTGAAGACATCCAGGTGGTCTCCACCGGCTCGCTGGGCCTGGACATTGCCCTGGGCGTGGGCGGCCTGCCGCGCGGACGTGTCATCGAGATCTACGGCCCTGAATCGTCCGGCAAGACCACACTGACCCTGCAGGTCATCGCCGAAATGCAGAAGCAGGGCGGCCAGTGTGCCTTTGTGGATGCTGAACATGCACTGGACGTGCAGTACGCGCAGAAACTGGGCGTGAACCTGCCCGACCTGCTGATCAGCCAGCCCGACACCGGCGAGCAGGCGCTCGAAATTGTGGACAGC
>CAZUJD010000499.1:0-1625 GCA_964620025.1 uncultured Ramlibacter sp.
AGGTTGTCGCCGATCACGCCCACCACGGCCGCGCGCACGGCCTGGGCGCGGCCGGCGTCGCCGCGGGCCTGCTCCTCGATCACGCGTTCCAGCATGGAGGCCACAAATGTGACGCCGGCGGCCTTGATGGCCTGCAGGTCACACGGCGCCAGCAGCCAGGGCCGGGATGTGTCGCGGCGGTCGTGTGCGCAGTTGGCCAGGACGTCGGCGGTGGCGGCGATGCGGGTGCCGGCGTATTCGCGCACGGTGCCCACCGGGTCGGCCATCTCCAGCAGCTGGCTGGCGGTGGCGGCCAGGTGGGACAGGTCGTACAGGCCGTCTTCGCGCACACGCACCAGCACCGGGCCGCTGCCGGGCACCCAGGCGCGGCCAATCAGCACGGCTCGGTCGTGGTCTGCGGGAAGTACGGTGGCAGGAAGGAGGTGTTGTTGCATGAGTGGATGGTTACGGAGTCGGTGGGGGTGATTTCTTGCGGGCCTGGACCACGGCCCACCTGATGGCAAAGGCCTGCAGGTCGCTCAGGCGCTTGAGCAGGTCCACGCCGGACGGCGTGACGATGTAGCCGTCGCTGCCGTGGCTGACCAGCCCGGCTTCGCGCAGCTCTTTCAGGCGGGTGTTCAGGGTGTTGGGCGTGATGCCGCCCACGCTGTCCTGCAGCAGGCGGAAGGTTTGCGGGTGACCGTCGCGCAGGGCCCAAAGCACACGCATCGCGTAGCGGGCTTCCAGCAGGCTCAGCAGCTGGTTGACCGCGGCGTTATCCTTCGAACTCATTTAAGGGGGTCTCCTCGTGCGCGGCCCTCGCCAGCCGGAGCGCAAGTGTACGCAGGTTTTGCTACACAAACAATAGCGCTCAATCCCCTTTTCATGGGGGCTGCAACTGTGCTATCAGGCCTTGGGTGTGCTGAGGTAGATCTTCTGAAGCAGCCGTATCAGTGTTTTGTTCTCGGCAGCGCTCAACCGCCCGCCCACTTCACGCTCCAGCTCGGCAGCCGTGCGTTCGGCATCTCGCATGAGTTTTTGTCCCGTGGGAGTCAGGTGCAGGCCCATGGCACGGCCGTCACGCGGGTGGGGCTGGCGCAACACCAGGTCGCGCTTTTCAAAGTTGTTGATCATGCCCACCAGGTTGGGCGGCAGCATGCCCAGTGTGGTGCACAGCTGGCGCGAGGTGATGCCCGGGTTGTGGGTGATCAGCGACAGCACAGAGAAGTCCACCGGTCGCAGGCCGTACACGGCCATGCGGTCCAGGAACACCTCGATCACTGACAATGCCGCGCGCCGTGCGTTGTAGCCGATCAGGCTTTCCAGGTAGCTGGTGTCGACGGTTTCGACGTGGGGGACGGCAGCGGTCTTGCGGGCGGTCATGCGCGGGTAGGGGCAGGGGAGGTCTGGGGCGCAAGCATAGCGGCTTTGCCCGCGCCGTCCTTGATGAGGCCCAGGCGCAGGCTGAACTCCGGCAGCACCCAGCGGCGCAGGGCATGGGTGGCGCGTTGCCACCGTTCAGGCCGGGCGGACTGCTGCGCGGCCGCGTCGATGCGCGTCGCCGCCCAGGCCATCAGGGCCAACGCCACGGCGCGCAGGTAGTCGCCTGCAATCCAGTACGCCAGCTGCGCATCTTCGCGTGCGGC
>CAZUJD010000500.1:0-1612 GCA_964620025.1 uncultured Ramlibacter sp.
CCGCGTCCCATCCACTTTGTCATGGACCACCGCATCTTCAGGCTGCCGGTGCTGGGTGCGCTGTTCAGGCTGGCCAAGGCCATTCCCGTGGCGCCCCAGAAAGAGGACCCGGCCGTCTATGAGGCGGCGTTCGAGCGCGCCGCCCAGGTGCTGCGCGATGGCGACCTGCTGGCCATCTTCCCCGAGGGCGGCATTACCCGGGACGGCCAGCTGCAACCCTTCAAGGCCGGGCTGCTGAAAATCCTGGAACGGGCCCGGACCGATGGCGTGAACCCGACCGTGATCCCCATGGCGCTGACCAACCTGTGGGGGAGCTATTTCAGCCGCGTCGAACAGGGCAATGCCATGGTGCGGCCGTTCCGGCGCGGGCTGTTCAGCCGGGTGGGACTGAATGTGGGCGCTGGGGTGGCGTCCGGGTCGGTCGAGATGGAGGCATTGAGGGGCCAGGTGGCACAGTTGCTGCGCACGCCGTAACTGGCCACCAGACTGGAGTGCATCTCGGGTATCAATAATTGATACCAGATGTCGAATATTTCAGGACAAGATCATTGTCAAGCCTCGATTTGAGGTGAGTTCACTGAAACTTCGCCGCATGTTCAACCACCTCGAAGAGGACAACATGCAAACCCTGATCCAACGCGACTCCAGGGCCTGGCAACTGCAGGTCTGGGTGTCTTTTGCCCTGGCTGCATTTCTGTGTGGCGTCGGGCTGGCCTACCTGCCAGGCAAGGACCTGGACCGAGCGTTCATGGTGATGGGTTATTTCTTCTGCCTGACAGCCGCCTTTGTGCTGGCCAAGTTCATCCGTGACAACGAAAAGGCCCGCGCCGAGCGACGTCCGGCCGACACCCCGATGTTCAAGTTCGTGGTGTGGGTCGCCTTCTTCCTGGCCATGGGCCTGACCGGCTGGGGCCTGATGCGCATGGAAATCAACGACACCTACAAAGCCTTCCTGGGCGTGAGCTGGCTGTACCTGATCACCTGCACCTTCACGCTGGCCAAGACCTTGCGCGACCGCCACGAGGCCGACCTGATGGACGCCCGGCTGCAGGGCCGCGCGTCCCGTGCAGCCACGGCAGATGCCGAATAACCCGACCCGATCAAGGAGCAAACCATGAACAAGCATTTGATGGCCGCAGTGCTGGCTGCCAGCGCCTTGTGTACCGTCCCGGTGCGCGCCCAAAGTGAAGCGTCGCTGGCCCTGTCCATGTTGCCGGTGGCGTCGGTGGTCGGTGTTGCCTCGGTGGCCGCCGCCGGTGTGGGTGCCATCAGCGCGGCGCCACTGGTGTTGAGCGCGGCCGGCGCCGTGTTCGCTGTCAAGGCGGTAGAGGTGTCAGCCCGCGGTACCGTCTATGTGCTGGAGCGGGCGTCCGACGGCGCGCGCTTCAGTGTGGAGGTGTTGGCTCGCGGCGTGGGTGCGGCATCCTTGGTGGCCGGCACGGTGGTGACGGCCAGCGTGATCGGTGCCGGCGTGGTGCTCAGCGCGGCGGGTGAGGCGATCGCCTTCGTGCCCAATGCCATCGGCCGTGCCTTGCTGCACAACGAACGCCTGACTTTCTGAGGGCGAGAGCCATGAAATCCCTTCTGAAAACCTTCGGCATCACCCTGGCCC
>CAZUJD010000501.1:0-1593 GCA_964620025.1 uncultured Ramlibacter sp.
ACATGTCGCCCACGGAGGGTTCGTCCTTGGCGGCGGCTTTCTGGGCCACCAGCATGATGCGGCGCTCGGCCTCCATGGCGGCTTCCAGAGCCTTGATGCTTTTCGGGCGGCCGACAAACAGCGGTATGACCATGTGCGGGAATACCACCACATCGCGCAGGGGCAAAAGGGGCAGGTCGAGGGGGTCGGCAGGCAGTGGGATGTGTCCGGACATGAAAATCCTTTTCGTTACCTGTTGAATATCGGCGGCAAATGGAGATTTTCAACCCGTGCGCATCGCCATGCGGTTTTACGGGTTGTTGCCGTGCAAAAAATCACTGGGGAAGCAGGCCGGGCGAGGTGTCAGGCCTTTTTGGCGGCTTCGCGGTACACCAGCAGCGGGGGCTTGTTCTCGTCAATGGTGGATTCATCCACCACGACCTTGTCCACGTTGGCCGCATTGGGCAGTTCGAACATCGTGTCAATCAGCGACTGCTCCAGGATTGAGCGCAGGCCACGGGCGCCGGTTTTGCGCGCGAGTGCCTTGCGGGCAATGGCCTTGAGGGCGCTGGGACGGATTTCCAGGTCCACACCCTCCATGGACAGCAGCTTGCTGTACTGCTTGACCAGTCCGTTCTTGGGCTCGGTCAGGATCTGCACCAGCGCGTCTTCGCTGAGTTCGGCCAGCGTTGCCACCACGGGCATGCGCCCGACAAGCTCGGGAATGAGGCCGAACTTGATGAGGTCTTCAGGCTCAACTTCACGAAACACTTCGGTCAGGCTGCGCTGCTGCTTGCTTCGCACCGCGGCACCGAAACCGATGCCCGAGGCCTCCGTCCGGTTCTCGATCACCTTTTCCATGCCGGCAAAGGCGCCACCGCAGATGAACAGGATGTTGGTCGTGTCGATCTGCAGGAAATCCTGGTTGGGGTGCTTGCGCCCGCCCTGGGGCGGCACACTGGCCATGGTGCCTTCAATCAGCTTGAGCAGCGCCTGCTGCACGCCTTCGCCCGACACATCACGCGTGATCGACGGGTTGTCAGACTTGCGTGAAATCTTGTCGATTTCGTCGATGTACACGATGCCGCGCTGGGCACGCTCTACCTCGTAGTTGCAGCTTTGCAGCAGCTTCTGGATGATGTTTTCAACGTCCTCACCCACATAACCGGCTTCGGTCAGCGTGGTGGCGTCGGCCATGACAAAGGGCACGTCCAGCATGCGCGCCAGCGTCTGGGCCAGCAGTGTCTTGCCTGATCCCGTCGGGCCGATCAGCAGGATGTTGCTCTTGGCCAGTTCGACATCGTCCTTCTTGGCCTTTTCCTTGTGGCGCAGCCGCTTGTAGTGGTTGTACACCGCCACCGCCAGCGTGCGCTTGGCGATCTCCTGGCCGATGACATAGTTGTCCAGGTTGGCCTTGATCTCGGCCGGTGTGGGCAGGTCGCCGCGACCTTCGCGGGCTTCTTCGCCTGCAGGCAGTTCGTCGCGGATGATTTCATTGCACAGGTCAATGCACTCGTCGCAGATGAACACGGACGGACCGGCGATCAGCTTCTTTACCTCGTGCTGGCTCTTGCCGCAAAAGGAGCAGTAAAGAGTCTTTTCGCTGGAAGCGCC
>CAZUJD010000502.1:0-1590 GCA_964620025.1 uncultured Ramlibacter sp.
GTGCGAGCCGGTGGCGATCAGCAGCTTGTCGAAGCCCAACGTCTGGCCGTTGTCCAGCGTGACGGTGCGTTTTGCGCTGTCCACCGCCGTGGCCTGGGCACGCACCTGGGTGATGCGCAGGCGCTCAAAGTGGTCGGCCGTCTTGCGCAGGTAGGTGCCGGGCTCATCGATGTTGCCGATCAGCAGGTAGGGGATGGCCATGCGCGAGTACGGCTGTTCCGGCTCGTCGCCCACCAGGGTGATGGTGTCGGCGGGCGCGTGTTTGCGTATGGTTTCGGCCGCGATGACGCCGGCGGGGCCGGCACCGAGGATGACGTGGTGGGTCATGAATCACTCCAGAAAGTGGAAGCGGCCCAGGCCCCGTGGAGGACCGTGAGCCGCTTCGTGATGCGCTCTACCGCAAGATCAAGGGCAAGATCAAAGGCTCAGGCGCGCCTTGGTCTCGGCGGTCGGGCGACCCTCGCTGTCCCAGCCGCGCGCGGCGTAGTACTTGGGCAGCATCTCGGGCAGCTTGCTGACCATGCCCTTGGAGCCACCGGTCTTGGCGGCTTCGGTGAGCAGGCGCTTGGGCAGCGAATCGTCCTTGGCGGTAAAGCCGGCGGCGTTGTTGAACTCGCGTTCCATGTTCCAGATGCGCTCGCCGATCTTCTCCAGCTCTTCGGTGGTGTAGGCGTCGTCACACGCCGCTTGCAACTGGGGCGCCAGGTCGGGCAGGCTCCAGGCAAACGTGGTGAAGATGCACAAGCCCGAGGAGTCGAAAGCGGCGGTGGCGTCCTGGAAGGCCTTGACCAACTCTGGTTTGCCTTCGCTTTCGGTGGGTTCGGTCTTGACCGGGATGCCCAGCACTTCGGACGCGATGGTGTAACCGCGCAGGTGGCAGGCGCCACGGTTGCTGGTGGCGTAGGCCAGGCCAATGCCCTGGATCGCACGGCCGTCGTAGGCAGGGAACTCCTGGCCTTTGACGCTCATGGACAGGTCGGGGTGGCCGTACTTGGCGGTCAGGCGCTTGGAGCCTTGGCCGATTTCCTTGCCAAAGCCCTCGCCCTTGGCGGTGATCTCGGCAAAGTAGGCCAGCGCCTTGGCCGAACCAAAGGGCGCCTCTATGCCGAGTTGCTCCTTGGTCAGCACGCCCATTTCATACAGTTCCATCACCGCGCCCACGGTGGCGCCGAAGCTGATGGGATCAAAACCCTCTTCATTGCACAGGAGGTTGGCGTACTGCAAGGCTTCGAGGTCGTTCACGCCGTTGGCCGCGCCCAGCGCCCAGGCCGCTTCGTACTCCAGGCCGCCGCTGGCACCCCAGTACTGCGGCTTGTTGGCCACCGTGAAGTGCCCTTCGTCCATCTTGCTGATGCGCCCGCAGGCGATGGTGCAGCCAAAGCAGGCCTGGTTGGTCACCAGGTGCTTCTTGCCGTCGGTGGCGCGGGGCGTGGCCATGGCTTCGGCCGAAATGTCCTTGGCGCCTTCGAACTGCACGTCGCGGTGGTTGCGCGTGGGCAGGCCGCCGATCTCGTTGATGACGTTCATCAGCACCTGGGTGCCGTAAGCGGGCAGGCCCTGGCCGGTGACGGCGTTCTCGGCCAGGATCTT
>CAZUJD010000503.1:0-1583 GCA_964620025.1 uncultured Ramlibacter sp.
GTCGATGGCCTGGTTGGCGCTGTTGGCATGCAGGGTGGCCATGCACAGGTGGCCGGTTTCGGCAAAGTTCAGCGCGTATTCCATGGTTTCATGGTCGCGTATCTCGCCGATCAGGATCACGTCGGGCGCCTGGCGCAGCGTGTCCTTGAGCGCGTCGAACCAGCCCACGGTGTCAATGCCCACCTCGCGGTGCGTGATGATGCAGTTCTTGTGCGGGTGCACGTATTCCACCGGGTCTTCGATGGTGATGATGTGGCCGTGCGTTTCCTGGTTGCGCACGCCCAGCATGGCCGCCAGCGTGGTCGATTTGCCCGAGCCGGTGCCGCCCACCAGCAGGATCAGCCCGCGCTTTTCCTTCACGATCTCCTTCAGCACGGGCGGCAGGTTCATCTTGTCGAAATCGGGGATTTCGGTGGTGATCACGCGGATCACCATGCCCGTGCGCTGCTGCTGGGTGAAGATGTTGATGCGAAAACGCCCCACGCCCTCCAGCGAGATGGCGAAGTTCTGGCCCTTGGTGTCGATGTAGGCCTGCCACTGCTTTTCAGACGCGATGGCGCGCGCCATCTTGCTGGTCTGGTCCGCCGTCAGCACCGTTTCATTCAGCTTGGTGAGCTTGCCGTTGAGCTTGATGGCGGGCGGAAAGCCGGCCGTCAGGAACAGGTCCGATCCCTTCAGCTGGACCATGGCGCCGAGCATCTTGTGCACGACCGCCTGGATTTGCTGCCTCTCCTGTTGTTCCATGGTTTCTCCTGGTCGGTCCGTGGTTGCTGGCGAGCCAGAGACGAATGTAAGAGAGTTCGGCCATCTCTGGAAGGGGTCGCCTGCATCATGAAACCGCCCCAAAGTGAGGCATGCTTTCACCATGCACCAGCCATTGAGTTACCTGATATTCGACACCACGGACGAGGAGTCCGGCGCGTGCGCGTTTGACGCCATGGCCTGCGTGGAGCCCGGTCGCCTGCCGGCCCTGCTGGCCGAGGTGCAGGCCGTGCTGGCCTGGGCCAACCGCCTGTTTGGCCCGCCGTCCGGCCCGGGCGACGAGGACGACGCGCTCGAGTGGGCGTTTGAGCTGCAGGCCACGGATGCAGCCGGCATGCCGCTGCCCGTCAGCCGGGACGCGCAGCAGGTGCAGCTGACGGGCCCCGTGGCCGGCAGCGTGACGCTTACGCTCACGCTCAGCGGCCACCGCGCGTTTGCCGATGCGTTTCGCCAGGCGTTCCCGGACGCGCCGCCGTGATGGCTGCCTGAAAACTTGCGGGGGGCAGACGGCGGTGCGGCTGGCGGTGCGGCTGGCTCAGGCGGCGCCCCGCACCACCCCGCCCGCCCGCACGAAAGTCCCGGCCCCCAGGTGGTGGATGGGCTGCAGCGCTGCGTTGTCGTCGCGGTAGTCCCAGCGGCCGTTGACAAAGATGCGCGTGTCGGCCGCCGCGGCCACCACTTCGGCAAAACAGGTGTCGTACGCGTCCTCGGTATGGCGCTCGGGGATCAGGCGGCATTCCATCCACGCGGCGCAGCCCTGCTCGATGACGGGCACGCCCAGCACGGGGCCGGGCCTGGTCTGCAGGCTGTGGCGCGCGATC
>CAZUJD010000504.1:0-1574 GCA_964620025.1 uncultured Ramlibacter sp.
CCGAACCCGCCGTCAAGGGCGACACGTCCGGCAAGGTGCTCAAGCCCGCCAAGATTGCCACCGGTTTTGAAGTCCCCGTGCCCCTGTTCGTGGACCAGGGCGACCGTATCGAAATCGATACCCGTACCGGCGAATACCGCAAGCGCGTCTGAGCGTCGGGCACACCGGCCAGGCCAAGGGGCTCCGCAAGGAGCCCTTTTTCGTTGGACACTCGGGGGCATGGATTTCGACTTCCGTCATATCGCCGTGCCGTTTCGCATGCAGCCCGGGCTGCAGCGCATGGCGGACGGCGCAACGCATGTCACCCCCCTGGACCCCCTGAGCGCTCTGTATGCGGAAAAGCTGCTGGTCCAGCGGTCCGGCGAATCCCGACTGTGCAAGCCGGGCTTCGACCCGGCCCCGGCACTGCGGGCGATTGGGGCTGCTGACGGGCTGCCCGAGCTGGCGTTTGAAGAGGATTTCGCCCTGCTGGACACCACCACGGGAACCATCCCCTGGATGTGCGTGTGCGTGCCTTCACATTGGGCACCCGAAGACAAGCTGGGGCTGTCACTGGCTTCTGTCCACGAACCAGTGGCCGATGGCACCGCCCTGGCTGGTGCCATGCCTGCGCTGATCCGGCTGCTGGCGGGTGGCGGACATTGGGAGCGCTATGTGTGGACTCTGACGCCCAGTGGGCGCTACGACCAGCATCCCCGCCGCCATCCACGCGCCGCATGGCCCTCCGTGACCGATCCCGATGGTTTTGCCGCCGGGTGTTTCCTGCGGGCTGAACGCCAGACATTCCTGCCGGTACCTGGTCATGACCAGGTGGTGTTCACCATCCGGGTGATGCTCGAGCCACTGGTAGAGGCAGTACACACCCAGCAACAGGCCGCCCGCCTGCATGACGCGCTGATTTCCATGTCGCCTGCGGTTTTGCACTACAAGCAGCTGGAAGCCGCGCGTGCGCCCCTGCTGGCCTGGCTGGCGGCGTTTCCCTAGAAAACCCTGAGCGCCAGCACCAGGCCGGCCAGGCCCACGACGGCGGCTACACCGATCACGGCAATCCACACCAGGTAGCCCGTACCCCGCGGCGGTCCGCCCAGGGTCGCCAGGCTGGTCGGTGGCGGCGTGGCCAACGGCATCCACTCCACCAGCGCACCTGCAGCTTCAGAGTTGAACAGCTCAAGCGACAACTGCTGCATCGGTGCTGACGGGCCGGCACCTTCGGGCCGCAGCCACAGGTCCACCCGGGAGCCCACGATGCGCGCATGCACAAATGACTTCAGTGGCAGCTTGACGCGGTCTTCGCGCCAGCGCAGGCCGCGCCGGAAGCGGCCAGCTACGCGAAGCATGCCCGCCTGCACGCGGGCCTCCACCTCGCCACTGAACGCCGGGATGGCAAAACCCCGCCCCCTGACCTGCAGCAAGGCGGCCGTGAACGTGGCCTGCACAACGGAAAAGGAAAAGGCACCACTGCGGGTACCGTTGAACGAGTTCTGGGGTCCGCGTTCGGCCAGCAGATCCGCCACGGTCAGCTGGGCGCCATCACTGACGATCAGCTCGGTATCGTCCGACAGCGCCTTCTTGGT
>CAZUJD010000505.1:0-1574 GCA_964620025.1 uncultured Ramlibacter sp.
CCCTGATCAACCTGCTGCCCGGCAAGGACGGCCTGCTGCACATCAGCCAGATCGCCCATGAGCGGGTCGAAAAGGTCACCGACTACCTGTCTGAAGGCCAGATCGTCAAGGTCAAGGTCCTGGAAACCGATGAAAAGGGCCGCGTGAAGCTGTCGATGAAGGCTCTGCTGGACCGCAATGCACCGCAGGTGGAAAGCGTTGCCCAGCAGCAGCAGGATGCGCCCGCATCGACGGCCCAGCAGGGCTGACCTCAAGCTGGACCGGAGCCTGCGCGGCAACGCGCAGGCTGCAGTTGGCAATGACCATGCAAGCCATTGAAATCAACGGTTTTGGTGCCCCTGACGTGCTGCGTCCGGGTGAACGGCCCATGCCGGTCGCGGGCGAAGGCGAACTGCTGATCCGTGTGACGGCCTCGGGCGTCAACCGCCCCGACGTGCTGCAGCGTACGGGTAACTATCCAGTGCCGCCCGGCGCATCGGACATCCCGGGCCTGGAAGTGGCCGGCGTGGTCGAAAGCGGGGACGCAGCGGCGATGGCGGCGGCCGGCATCAAGCCGGGCGACCGTGTTTGCGCCCTGGTGGCCGGCGGTGGCTATGCCGCCTGGTGCGTGGCCCCGGTGGGCCAGTGCCTGCCCGTGCCCAAGGGGTTGACCGATGTCCAGGCCGCGTCGCTGCCAGAGACCTTCTTCACCGTCTGGAGCAATGTGTTTGACCGTGCCCGCCTGCAGGCCGGCGAGACCCTGCTGGTCCAGGGTGGCTCCAGCGGCATCGGCGTGACGGCCATCCAGATGGCCAGGGCACTGGGTGCCCGCGTCATCGTGACCGCGGGCAGTGACGACAAGTGCGCCGCCTGCGTGGCTCTGGGCGCAGACCATGCCATCAACTACAAGTCCCATGATTTTGTCGAAGAGGCGAAACGGCTGACCGGTGGCGCCGGCGTCAATGTGGTGCTGGACATGGTGGCGGGCAGCTATGTCGCGCGTGAAGTCGAGTGCCTGGCCGAAGACGGCCGCCTGGTCATCATTGCAGTGCAGGGCGGCGTCAAGAGCGAATTCAACGCCGGGCTGGTGCTGCGCAAGCGCTTGCTCATCACCGGCTCCACGCTGCGCCCGCGGCCGGTGGCTTTCAAGGCCGCCATTGCGCAAGCGCTCAAATCCAAGGTGTGGCCGCTGCTGGAAAGCGGCGCCATCAAGCCGGTGATCCACAGTACCTTTGCCGCTGCCGACGCAGCCAGGGCACATGGGTTGATGGAGTCCAACCAGCATATCGGCAAGATCGTCCTGACGTGGTAAAGCCATGAAAAAGAAACTGATCGCGGGCAACTGGAAGATGAACGGCGGCATCGAGGCCAATGACAGCCTGGTGCGTGCTGTGCTGGCCGGCATGGGCACACCCGGCTGTGCCGTGGCCGTGTGCGTGCCTGCGCCGTATCTGGCCCAGCTGCAGGTGCTGCGTGCAGCCTCTGCGCTGGAACTGGGCGCGCAGGACGTCTCCGCCCACGACAAGGGTGCGTATACCGGCGAAGTGTCGGCCACGATGCTGCGCGAGTTCGGCGTGCGCTATGCGATCGTGGGG
>CAZUJD010000506.1:0-1573 GCA_964620025.1 uncultured Ramlibacter sp.
ACATCACCAGCGGCAAGTTTGTTTTCAGCGCCAGCGAGGCTTACTGGGTGGAGAACGGCAAGATCCAGTATCCCGTGAAGGGTGCCACCCTTGTGGGTAACGGGCCTGATGCGCTGACCCGGGTGACCATGATCGGCAATGACATGGCGCTGGACAGCGGTGTGGGCACCTGCGGCAAGGAAGGCCAGAGCGTGCCCGTGGGCGTAGGCCAGCCGACATTGCGCATCGACGACCTGACGGTGGGCGGCACTGCATAAGGCTGGCGGTGTTGCGGGAGTGCCATTCCAGGATGCTGCGGAACCGGCTTTACCGGGCCGCAGGCATCGACCCCCAGTGGGGGGAAGCGGCCAAAGGCCGCTTCGGGGGGCGTCCATGAACTCCCGCCTTTCGATTGATCCGACCACGCACCTTCCAAGCATCCAGACGTTTGGCGAGCTGAGCCATTTCCTGCGCGGCTCGGTCGCCGACGAGGACTGCCGCCAGTTCAGTGAAAGCATGGGCACGCTGGCCACGCACATCGAGGCCATCGTGGCGGCGCTGCGTCTGAGCCGCGAGCGCGGGTCCATCGCGCCGTTGCTGATGGACTTGCTGACCGTCTTGCGTGGTCACCGTACCCTGGTGGTGGGGCTGGGCCTGGCCTGGCGCGGTTTGTATGAATACGCGGCCTACCTGCAGGCGCTGAACAACTTTCGCGTCCTGATCGGCCAGTGGTTGCTGGAAGGCGGCTCCCACAGCGAAATGCTGGGCCTGAGCGCAGACGATTTCGAGCTGGTGGCCTGGCGAACGCTGGGCGAAGGCATGCTGCTGATCGACATGTACGAGCAACTGGCGACCCGCGCGGTCCCCGAGGAATCGGCCATGGCGGCCCTGGAAGAGCCCCGTGTGGAACGGGCCATGACCTGGTGGAAAAAGCTGCGCCTGTGAACAGGCTGTGACAAGGGCGCCACAGCGGCTTGCCAGTCTGCGCGAACCCTGTGCTACATTCCGGTTTATGCATTTCGCAGCCCGTTTTTACTTTTTTGGCTACTTTTGGTTCTCCAACGCCCCGGCGGTTGAGAGTTCTGAGCGTACCTGCAAGTAACGACGCAAAAGAATCTCCCAAAAAAACCGCCGGTCTCCCGGCGGTTTTTTTTTGCCCGTTTCCAAAACCAACTGACTTCAGGAGTGTCCCGATGAATGCCAAAGCCACCGCCCCCGGCACCGATGCCTGGTATGCGAACCCCGTTGACAAAACAAGCCAGACCGACGACGAACGCATCAAGGACATTACCGTGTTGCCCCCTCCTGAACATCTGATCCGCTTCTTCCCGATCCGCGGCACGCCCGTGGAGACGCTGATCACCGAAACGCGCCGCAGCATCCACAACATCATGGCCGGCAAGGATGACCGCCTGCTGGTGGTCATTGGCCCATGCTCCATCCACGACCCTGCCGCAGCGCTGGACTATGCCCGCCGCCTCAAGGAGGCGCGGTCCAAGTACGCCGGCACGCTGGAAGTGGTGATGCGTGTGTACTTCGAAAAGCCGCGGACCACGGTGGGCTGGAAGGGACTGATCAATGACCCCTATCTGGA
>CAZUJD010000507.1:0-1562 GCA_964620025.1 uncultured Ramlibacter sp.
CTTTGATGTGCTGGCGCCGCACGTGCGCCAGATCGCGCTGGACGCATTGCCCGCGCACGCGGCAGCGCAACTTGAAGGGATGACGTCGGGGCGCACGCTCGTGGCGTACTAGGGCCCGCAGACAGGCCCTAGCTGCGCAAGAACACCTTGTTCTTCGTCAGGTCAACCAGGTAGCTGGAATTGCCGGAACCATCGAAGTAGGGTGCTTCTTCCAGGCCCTGCACGCCTTTCATGTCGCCGTATCCGCTTTTGCTCTCTACGCGGATATGCGTGGGCTGTTGCCGGTTTTCCGGCACGGACTGGAAGCTGGCTTCGAACAGATCACCCACGCGCACCGGGGAGCCGGCAGGCAGGGCAGCGCAATCATCCCGGGTCAAGTCATTGCGGGTCGAATCGTTCCGAGTCATCCCGTTCTGAAGCAATGCGTCAACAGGGGTGGAGTCCCTTTCGTGGCGCCCGAAGACACTGATTTCGTAGTCTGCTTCCGCGATCAGGCGTTCACGTCCTGTCCCCTTGTTGCGCTGGGGGCAATGGGCGAATAACTGGTCCTGGTCTCCAAAAGGCCGTACCCTCATGGTTCCGGGAACGGCGCCGTTTTCGCGAAAGACCACGGCGCATTCCAGCGCTTGCTTGGGTGCCTTCAGCGCGAGGACAAGGTGCCGGTCCGACGACACGCGCATGTCGAATTCATTCTTGGCAACGAGGAACTCGGTGCGCCCGCGCCGGCTGCGCATGCCATCCCAGGCCTGAAGTGATGCCTCATGGCCCGGGAGCGGACGTACCCACAGGGCGCCGTTGGCGTAGCCCTCCTGGCAGAACACGGCGGCAATATCCGGTGGCTGTGGCGTGCCGTGAGGAACTCTTTCCCGCAGACGGACCAGTCTGACGGCCTTGGCCACTTCGCCCATGCTTTTGTGCGCGGTGTGTGATGGCGACACGCGGGTGTCCATGCCGAGGTCACGTTCCATCCGGGGCAGCGGCGCTCCCTTTTTGATCTTCAGCGTGATCAGTTCGCCCGAGATGCGCCGGCTGTCGAGTCCGAACAGCAGGGTCGTTTCCCCGTTCGCGACGCGCTTGTCGAGCAAGGTCGCCCTTGCGCGTTGAATTGGAGGAATATAGGCTTCCGTCAGCTTGGTGTCGCTGGTGGGACGCAGGCTGACGATCACCGTCTCGCCTTCTTCCAGTGAATGCAGTTGGGTTTCGTTCAGTTGCCGGCTATTGGGGCCAGGCGACACGTTGGGAAAGACCCACTGCAGGGCCGTCGTCGGAAGCTGTCGCCACTGCGCCCCTGGATCCTGTGTCTTGCGGGGCTGTAGCGTGCTCTCAGGCCCCGATGGCTGGCCTGTTCCCAGAGCCTGGTACCCAAAATAGGTGTCGAGCCGGATGCCCGAACCCAGATCCGGGTCGGCCGACGGCGCGACCATGAATCTGAACCATGGGGTGCCCCCCACTTCGGGGGCATTTCCCGCGTAGGACGGCCCCTCATAGGCCGCGACGTCCGTACCGGCCTTGACCTGGGGGCCTACGACGTTCACGACCTCGGACCTCAAGTCGATGTAGAG
>CAZUJD010000508.1:0-1559 GCA_964620025.1 uncultured Ramlibacter sp.
ACAATGGCCACGTCGCCGTTCTTGCCGCTGGTGATGAACTGCTTGACGCCGTTGAGGACGTAGCCGTCGCCGTCTTTCACCGCCGTGGTGCGCAGCGCAGAGGCGTCGCTGCCCACATGCGGCTCGGTCAGGCAGAACACGCCCAGCAACTCCCCCTGCGCCAGCCGCGTGAGCCACTGCTTTTTCTGCTGCGCATTGCCATAGCGCATGAGGATGGCGTTGACCGGGCAGTTGGTCACGCTGATGGCCGTACTGGTGCCGCCGTCACCGGCGGCGATTTCCTCCAGTACCAGGGCCAGGGTCACATAGTCCAGGTCGGCACCGCCGAACTCTTCGGGCACGCAGATGCCGTAGGCGCCCAGCGCCGCCAGGCCCTGGTGGGCCTCCTTGGGGAAGTGATGCTCCTTGTCCCACCGGGCGGCATTTGCCCAGAGCTGTTCCTGTGAAAAGTCGCGCACGGCATCGCGGATCATCTGCTGGTCTTGGGTCAAAAGCATTTTCTGTCTCGTGGTTTGTCCATTGTTCTGGCGAGTTGCTGTGCGCGGCAACCGGTGTCGCAGCAGGATCACCAGGACGCAAATCGCGTTCCATCGTAGTCAAGGTACGCGCCCTTGTGCCTGTCTGTCAGGCCCGCAATGGCCTCGCGCATCGACCGCACGCTGTCCTGAACCGTCAGCGGCGCAGAATCCCCGCCCATGTCCGTCTGAACCCAGCCGGGTGACATCGCCACCAGGATCGCGTCCGGGTAGTCATGCTGGGCTGCGGCAATCGCCATGTTCAGCGCCGCCTTGCTGACCCGGTAGGTCCACGCGCGGCTGGACTCCACCTCGCCGATGCAGCCCATGCGGCTGCTGATGAACGCAAACTTGCCGTGGGCAGCCTCCACCAGCGGCGCCACCTGCGGCAAGGCCTGCATGGCGCCCAGCACATTGGTGTGCATCGTGCGGTCGAAATCCTCGCGCGTGGGCGGCGATCTGGCGTCACCGGTGGGGAGCACCCCGGCCACATACAGCGCCACGTCGATCTTCTCGCCGTCCAGCTGCCAGGCCAGACCGCTGATGCTGGCCGGGTTGGCCACGTCCACTTTCAGCACCGTGGCGCCCAGCGTCCGCAGCCGGTCCAGCCCGTCGGCGTCGCGCGCCGTGGCCAGCACGCGGTCACCGGCCTGTGCGTACTGGCGCACCGTTTCGAGCCCGATGCCGCGCGACGCGCCGATGACCAGCACCGTGGCCATGGCGGATCAGACCAGTTCGAGTGCGACCGCCGTGCCTTCGCCGCCGCCGATGCACAGCGTGGCCAGACCGCGCTTCTTGCCGCGCGCCTGCAGCGCGTGAATCAGCGTGACCATGATGCGCGCGCCGCTGGCGCCGATCGGGTGGCCCAGTGCGCAGGCGCCGCCGTTGACGTTGACGATGTCGTGGCCGACCTTGAGCTCTTCCATCAGCGCCATGGGGACCACGGCAAAGGCCTCGTTCACTTCCCACAGGTCCACGTCCTTCACGCTCCAGCCGGCCTTGGCCAGCGCCTTCTGCGTGGCGCCCACGGGCGCGGTGGTGAAC
>CAZUJD010000509.1:0-1555 GCA_964620025.1 uncultured Ramlibacter sp.
CGAAGGGCAATGTCCAGGTCAGGTGCGCGCCCAGGGCCGAGCTGAACAGGCCGAGCGCCGTGCCGTAATTCTCCAGCATGGCTTCGGACAGCATCGACTTGATGCCCGTGTCCAGCAGCCGGAACTGCAGCCCGATGCCGAGCGACACGATGATGCTGGGCATGATGAGGCTGGCCACCGTCACATAAAACAGCAGGTTGCCGCCGGACAGCCTCTTGCGGAACGCCAGGCCAGCCAGCACCGACAGCACGACGGTGAACGCCATGACGACCGTGCCCAGCAGGAGCGAACGCTGGAAGGCCGCGCCAATGTCCACCGTGCCAAGGCCCTCGGCCAGCTTGTGGAACCAGTGCAGCGACACGCCGCGCATGGGAAAAGTCAGGCCCCCTTCGGGCCCCTGAAAGCTCAGCACGAAGATCACGAACATCGGGCCGTACATGAACAGCACGAACGCTGCGAAGACGGCAGCCAGTGGCCAGAAACCAGGCGCGCGGGCGTCGGAGGTGCGGGCCTGCATGTCAGTGCCCGCCCGGCCGCCCGAAGGGCGTTGAGCGCCCCCTCGGGGGGCAGCGACCACATGCGATGGGGATCGTGGGGGTCGTCATTTCTACAGCTCCTTGCGAATATCGACGAGGCGGGTGAGCCCCCAGATGATCATCAGCACCACCGCAAGCAGAATCACCGCGTTGGCTGCGGCCAGCGGGAACTGCAGGTAGGACGTCTGCACCTGGATGATCTTGCCGACCGACGCGATCTGCTGGCCGCCCATGACGCCGATGGTCACGAAATCGCCCATGACGATGGTGATCACAAAGATCGAGCCGATGATGATGCCGGTCTTGCTGAGCGGCACGATCACGTGCCACAGGGTCTGCCAGCCACTGGCGCCGCTGTCGCTGGCGGCTTCCAGCAGGCTGCGGTCAATGCGCATCATGCTGTTGAAGATTGGCACGATCATGAACATGGTGTACAGGTGCACAAAGGCCAGCACGACCGAGAAGTCCGAGAACAGCAGCCATTCCACCGGCTGGTCCACGATGCCGAGCCCCATGAGGCCCTGGTTGACCAGGCCGTTGCGGCCCAGCAGCGGCACCCACGAGATCATGCGGATCACATTGCTGGTCCAGAACGGCACCGTGCACAGCACGAACAGCGCGGTCTGCATGCCTGACGACTGCACGTGAAACGCCAGGAAATACGACACGGCAAAGCCCAGCACCAGCGTGATGGCCCACACCCGCAGGCAGAACTTCAGTGTCGACAGGTACGTGTTGAGCGTGACGCACAGGTCGCCATGCTCGGTCAGCGCGCCGCAGCCTTCAAAAATGCTCACGTAGTTGCGCAGCGTGAAGCCGGGGATCAGCTCGTATTCGTTGAAGTTCCAGAAGCTGACCATCAGCACCAGGGCCAGCGGGATCAGGAAGAACACCACGAACACCGCCGTGAACGGCGCCGCCTGCCACCAGGCGGGTACGTTGCGCGATGAGGGAGAAGCCGTGTTCATGAAGGTGTTCATTGGTTCGTCAAAGGCTTCGACAAGCTCATCCCGAACGGA
>CAZUJD010000510.1:0-1537 GCA_964620025.1 uncultured Ramlibacter sp.
CGCACCGATCTCTGAGGTTGCGTCCGCAAGGCAGGCTCAACCGGCATAGAGCCAGGGCACATCCAGAATGCGCGGCCCCAGCAGCCGCAATGACAGGTCACGCGCGGCCTGCACCGCCCCTGTAGCGTGAAAAATCCGGCCATTGCGCAGCGACCGGGCCTGCACCCGCGCCACACGCTGCCAGCGGTTCAGCGCATATCGGCTCAGGGCCAGCGGCACATCGAGCGCGGCGGCGCTGGTCATGGTCAGCAGGCTGCCCAGCTCGGCCGCATCTTCAATGGCCATGCCTGCACCTTGCGCCAGGTAGGGCAGCATCGGGTGCGCGGCATCACCCAGCAGGGCCACCCGGCCCCGCACCATGGCCTGGGTGCCGGCAACTGGCGCGCGGGCATTCAGCACCCAAAGCCGCCAGGATGGCATCGCCTGCACCAGGTCGCGCACACCAGCGCAGGTCACACCCATCGCCGCCTGCAGTTCAGCCGCCACGGCGGACTGGTCCCAGTCCTGCGCCTGTCCGCGCGGCTGGCCCTGCACGATGGCCACCACGTTCAACAGCTCGCCACGACGCACCGGATACGCCACCACATGCAGCCGCGGGCCCAGCCAGGCCGTGACCTGCTGGCTGCGCAGCGCCGCCGGCAGCGCCTGTTGTGCCACCAGCGAACGGTAGGCCACATGCCCGCTGGGCGTGGCGGCACCATCACCCAGTACCTGCTGGCGCACGGTGCTCCACAGGCCGTCCGCGCCGACCAGCAGGTCGCCTTCGACCTCCATGTCGGCCGCCACGGTCAGCCTGACGCAACCCGCATCCTGCCCAACCGAGCGCACCGGGCTGGCCGTACGCAGCCGCACCCGGTCCTCTTGCGCCAACGCGGCCAGCAACAGCCCGTGCAAGTCGGCGCGGTGGACCGTGCAGTAAGGCGCGCCATGGCGCGCAGCCATGTCCGGATTCAGCGGCAACGCGGCCAGCTCACGGCCGCTGATGGCGCTGCAGACCGACAGTCGCGCAGGCCGCGCCGCCACCGCATCCAGCGCCGCGCCCAGCCCGAAGCCGTACAGTCGCCGTACCGCATTGGGCCCGAGTTGCACGCCGGCGCCAACCTCGCTGAAAGCATCCGCCTGCTCGTAAAGGTGCACGTCACAAAGCGCACGCGCGCAGGCCAGCGCTGCTGCCAGGCCGCCGATGCCACCACCGGCAATCAAGGCATGTGCGGTCACGCGGCCAGCAGCTGACGCAGCACAAACGGCAGGATGCCGCCGTGGCGGTAATAGTCCACTTCGATCGGCGTGTCGATGCGCAGCGTCACCACGATCTCGGTGCGGCTGCCGTCGGCGCGCGTCACGATCAGCCTGGCGTCGCTCTGCGGCCGAAGGTCAGCCGCGGGGATCACGTCGATCAGCTCCGATCCGTCCAGTTTCAGCGATTGCCAGGAGTCGCTGCCCCGAAACTGCAGCGGCAGCACGCCCATGCCCACCAGGTTGCTGCGGTGGATGCGCTCAAAGCTCCTGGCCACCACGGCCTTGATGCCCAGCAGCT
>CAZUJD010000511.1:0-1527 GCA_964620025.1 uncultured Ramlibacter sp.
CTATTGGTCCTCTTCGGCCTCACAGGCTGGGCCCTGTCGCTCCCGTATTACGGTAGCGAGTTCATGGTGTCCATGGCGCTGACCTGCCTGATGTACGTGGCGCTGTCGTCCAGCTGGGGGCTGTTTTGCGGGCTGTCGCGCTACCTGTCGCTGGCCACGTCGGCGTTCTTTGGCATTGGCGCATACACCAGTGCGCTGTCGCTGGAAAAGTTCGGGTGGGTGCAGTCGATCGCGCTGGGCGCCGGCATCGCGACCGTGGTGGCCGTCATCATGGGCGCGGCCGTGCTGCACCTGCGCGGCACGTACTTTGCCGTGCTGACCTTTGGCATGACCGAGCTGATCCGCCACGCCATCACCTACTTTGAAAAGCAGGTGACGGGCACGGTGGGCCGCGTGCTGACGGTGGTGCCCGAGCGCGACACCATCTACCTCACGGTGCTGGTGCTGGCCGCGGCCACCGTGGCGCTGTCGATCGCGGTGCGGCGCACGCGGTTTGGCATGGCGCTGATGGGCATCGGCGCGGACGAGCAGCGCGCGCAGACGCTGGGCGTGAACACGCGCCTGATCAAGATCGCGGGGTTTGCCATGACGGCGGCGGTGGCGGGCGCGGTGGGCGCGGCCATGTCGGTGCGCTGGACCTATATCGACCCGCACACGGTGTTCAACCCGTTCATCGGTTTTCAGACCGTGCTGATCGCGCTGATTGGCGGCGCCATCACGCTGTGGGGTCCGCTGATTGCGGCCGTGGTGTTCAGCCTGCTGGCAGAGACGCTGCGGCTGAAGGCGCCGCAGGTGTACATGATGTCGCTGGGGCTGCTGCTGATCCTGAGCGTGCTGTACCTGCCGGGCGGGCTGGCGTCGCTGCGCGCAGAAACCTTCAGGGGCTGGTGGCGTGACACGCGCAGCTGGGGCCGGGACCTGCGGCGAGAACTGAGCGGAGAGAAGGCGCGCGAGGAAGCGCGTCTTAAAAAGCGCGCCAAGGAGAGTTACCTTGTCTGACGCGAAACAGGTGCTGCTGCACGCCCAGGACATCACCGTTCGATTCGGTGGCCTGGTGGCCGTGGATGCGGTGAGCGCCACGTTCACCGCCGGTGAGCTGGTGGGCATCATCGGGCCCAATGGCGCGGGCAAGACGACCTTCTTCAACGCCATCTCGGGCGTGCAGGTGCCCACGGCCGGCAAGCTGGTGCTGGAAGGCCGCAGCCTGGCGGGCCAGCGGCCGCACCGGTTCGCCGCGCTGGGGCTGGCGCGCACTTTCCAGACACCGCGCACCTTTGCCGACATGCCGGTGCAGGCCAACATCGAGTTCGGACTGAAGTTCGCCGGGCGGCGCCCGCGCAAGTACTGGCTGTGGGGTGACGAGCAGGGCGTGCCCTGGGCGCTGCGCGATGCGGCCGGCATCCTGACACTGATCGGCCTGACGGAGCAGGCCGCCTGGCCTGCGTCGGCGCTCACGCCCTCGCAGCAGCGCTTGCTGGAGATCGGCATGGCGCTGGCCACGCGCCCGCGCATGCTGCTGCTGGACGA
>CAZUJD010000512.1:0-1521 GCA_964620025.1 uncultured Ramlibacter sp.
GCTGACCGGCGTGCTGTGCATCTACATCGTGCTGGTGCTGCTGTTCAAGGACTTCCTGCACCCGGTCACCATCCTGTGCGCGCTGCCGCTGGCGCTGGGCGGCGCGTTTGTGGGACTGCTGATCGCGCAAAAGAGCTTTTCCATGCCGTCGCTCATCGGCCTGATCATGCTGATGGGCGTGGCGACCAAGAACTCCATCCTGCTGGTGGAGTACGCCATCGTGGCACGGCGCGACCAGGGCATGAGCCGCTGGGACGCCCTGCTGGATGCCTGCCACAAACGGGCTCGGCCCATCATCATGACCACCATCGCCATGGGCGCGGGCATGCTGCCCATTGCCATCGGCTGGGGCGCGGCCGACCCGAGCTTTCGCAGCCCGATGGCGGTGGCAGTCATTGGCGGGCTGATCACCTCTACCGTGCTGAGCCTGCTGGTGGTACCGGTGGTGTTCACTTACCTGGACGACATCGAGCACTTCATCAAGCGCGTGGCGGGCAGGTTGCGCCAGGCTGCAAGACCCGCAACGAAATAGCGACCCCTGCCCGCCGGTACGGGCGGACGGGGGGGAAAGCTGGAGATAGGGGGCTTTTCCGTGACTTGTCGCCGGTTTGGTGGCGCGGGGCGGGGAGAAGAATGACCCTGCCGCACCCTTCAACCCGCGGCCGGGAGCATATCCATGAAACTTTCCAATCTGCCGATTGGCGCCAAACTGGGCGCCACTTTCGCCGCGCTGACCGTCATTGTCCTGGCAGTCTCCGGCCTTTCCCTGCTGTCCCTGGGGGCCGCGGATGCGCGGTTTGAACATTTCGTGACAGGCATCAATGCACGTTCGGACATGGCTGCGCAGCTGCGTACCGCCGTGGACGTGCGGGCCATCTCGGCGCGCAACCTCGTTCTGGTCACCGCACCAGATGATGCGGCCTCTGAAAAAGTACTGGTCACACGGGCGCACGCCGACGTGCAGGCCCGCCTGGAAGCCCTTGTGCAAATGGCCAGGGCCAGTGATGTGTCACCCAAAGCGCGCGAACTGATTGCGCAGATCCAGAAGGTGGAGCAGGCCTACGGTCCGGTGGCGCTGTCCATCGTTCAGTTGGCCCTGGGCAATCAGAAGGACAAGGAAATGGCCATCACGGCCATGAACGAGAAGTGCCGTCCACTGCTGGCGGCGCTGACCAAGGCCACGGATGACTATGCGTCGTACTCGGCCCAGACAGCCCGAAACCTGACGCAGGAATCCCACACCCTGTATCAACGGGACCGGGCCTACCTGGTCGCCGCCAGCGTGCTGGCCATTGCGCTGGCGCTGGGCGCCGCTTTCCTGGTCACCCGGTCCATCACCTATCCGATCCGCCGTGCCGTCAAGCTCGCCGAACAAGTGGCCGCTGGCGATCTGACCTCACAAATCACGGTGGAAACCACCGACGAGACCGGCCAGCTGCTGTCGGCACTGAAGGCCATGAACGACAGCCTCGCCAAGGTGGTGGGCCTGGTACGCCAGAGCAGCGACAGTATCTCCACGGG